>CALKXZ010000001.1 GCA_938003775.1 uncultured Granulosicoccus sp.
GAACATCACCACACTGGGGACACATCTGATGAGTAATGATTCGGATGATATCGACGTCAGTAACGACGGCTTGCGGATACTGGAACAACCTTCTATTGCCCCCACGAATGCGGCGCTTTTCGAACTTGGTACTGATGGCTCTGTTGTGTACGAGCCAAACGCAGAAGGCTTGACCAGCGACTTGATTGATAGCTTCGAGTACGAATTGACCGATGGCGTGTTTACTTCACGGGCTACGGCCACTATTCGTATTGTCGTCAGTAATCGAGCCCCTGAATTAATTGATCCGATTCCTGTGTTGGTGGCGACGGAAGGCGAGTTGTTCAGTGAAAATTTGTCCTTGTACTTTACGGACCCAGACAATACTGCTCTGAGCTTTGCATTTGATCAGGCGGATTTACTGCCAGATGACGGTACATTGACTTTGGACGAATCTGGGTTGTTTGCGGGTACGCCCACGGATGACGATGTGGGTACCTACGCGCTGAATCTGATCGCCAGCGATGGTGATCGTGACACGGTGGCCGCTGTTTCGCTGATCATCGAGCCTGCGCCAGCTGTCAGCGCGAATGCCGCACCGATCTATGAGGCAGACACGGTGTTCGACCAGATAATTCCTCTGGGTCGCTTCATAACGCCGATACGCCCGCAATTTGTTGACCCTGATCGCGATGAACTGACCTACAGCATGGCGGGTCCACGTTCGCTACCAACTGGTGTTACTCTTGACTCTGAGACTGGAATTGTCACAGGCCGTCCCCAGCTTAGAATATGGGTACGGGGTTTGCGTGTAGAGGCCACAGACCCATTCGGCGAAAGTGCCTTTTCAGAACCCTTTTATATCCGCGTGCAATAACCCCTCAATGATTGGTAGTACCCAGCCCTTTCTGTTCGTCAAACATTCCGAGAATTGGAATGTGGATCGCTGTACGCGGTGGATGCACGGTAACGGCAAGGCCGTTCACTGGTGTTATCCGGTCAGTGAACAACCGTTTCCTGATCCACAAGCCTATGCCGGGGTCGTTGTGTTTGGTGGGGCTAATAGCGCCAATGACTGCGGAGACCATGAGTGGGTGAAGCGCGAACTGGCATTTGTTGAGCAATGCCTACAGCATGACATACCGTATTTTGGCATTTGCCTGGGCGCTCAGATGCTTGCCCGGGTGCTTGGAGCACAGGTACGACCACACGACAAGGCATTAAAAGAGGTTGGCTTCCATCGAGTCGACCCGGTGGAAGAAGATCCGGAATTTTTGCAGGCACCGTTGACTGTGATGCAATGGCATTCGGAGGGTTTCGACCTACCACCCCAGACGCGGCGCATTGCCTCGGGTGAAGAATTTCCCAATCAAGCTTATCGACTCAATGAGCATGTATTGGGCGTGCAATTTCATCCGGAGGTGAATCCTGCTGTGCTGGCCATCTGGCACGAGCGTAATCGGCGACGAGCGCCAGAGCAGCTCACTGACGAGGATCGCGCCCGAATGATGTTGGATGCTCACGAGCATGATGCCGCCATCACGGCGTGGCTGGATGGATTTTTGAACCGCTGGACAGGGTTAGCTGAGACAGCCATGAGCGCACGTTTGCGCTAGTCTAAACTGTTCACGAATAATCCAGGCTAGCGTGCAACAACGCTTTAGCGTACTAAAGCGGGCGTGTGGCGGGACGGGCTTTGCGATCGGCAAGGCGGATTGCCGAAACGTAGAAAGATAAATTGCAACACCTGTCGAGATCAATGGTCTGAGGCTCTGGCAGCTCGCGCTACAATGGCGCGTGTGCGTTTGGTTGTCACTACCGTACCCTCATTTTTCGGAGTTTTTATGCGTAACTATTTCGTGGTCGCCTCGATCATCACCATTGTGCTTGTGTTGCTACTTGGGCAGGTGTGGTCTGCGTTCAATTGGTTACTGCTAGTCGTATTGCCGGCTGTGGCTCTGGGTGTGTACGATATGTTTCAAGAGGAGCATTCACTGCGCCGTAATTTTCCACTGGTCAGTCGTGGTCGTTGGTTTCTCGAAGGCTTACGTCCTTTCCTGCGTCAATACCTGTTCGAGTCTGAAACTGACGGTGCGCCCGTATCGCGTATGTTCCGCTCGGTGGTTTATCAACGCGCTAAGGGGCAGAGCGATACGGTGCCGTTTGGCACCAAGGTGGATACCTACCGTAATGGGTACGAATGGATAGCCCATTCCATCGCTGCCATCGACACGCACGGCAAAAAACATGATCCGAGGGTCTTGGTTGGTGGGCCTGATTGTAGCAAGCCCTATTCGGCCAGTCTGTTGAACGTAAGCGCTATGAGTTTTGGTTCGTTGAGTGCCAATGCCATTCGCGCTTTGAACCGAGGTGCCAAACGCGGCGGGTTTGCTCACAACACGGGTGAAGGCGGGTTGTCTCGTTACCACTTGGAAGGTGGCGGCGATATTATTTGGCAGATAGGGACTGGTTATTTCGGTTGTCGTTCTGAACAGGGTGGTTTTGATGCGGACAAATTCACCGCGACGGTCGGCAATCCGGCTGTCAAAATGATCGAGATAAAACTCTCGCAAGGGGCGAAGCCGGGGCACGGTGGTATTCTACCGGCTATCAAAAACACCATAGAAATAGCCGATGCACGCGGCGTTGAAGTTGGCACTATGGTGGCTTCACCACCGGCTCATTCAGCGTTTTCTACACCTATCGAATTAATGCAGTTTATCGCTAAACTACGCGATTTGAGCGGTGGCAAGCCCATTGGCTTCAAACTTTGTGTGGGTCGTGAAAGTGAAGTGGTTGCGCTGTGCAAGGCCATGGTTGAAACAGGCATCAAACCAGACTTTATTACCGTGGATGGGGGTGAGGGTGGAACCGGTGCCGCGCCTCTGGAATTTTCCAATTCTGTGGGTATGCCGCTGCGCGATGCATTGGCTTTTGTTTGTGATTGTCTGTCAGGCTTTAACCTCAAGAAGGACATTAAGGTCGTCGCCGTTGGCAAGATATTCACCGCCTTTCACGTGGTGAAAAATCTCAGTGTCGGAGCCGACCTTTGCTACAGTGCGCGCGGTTTTATGATGTCATTGGGTTGCGTACAATCGCTTATCTGTAATACCAATCATTGCCCCACAGGTATTACCACACAAGACCCCAAACTCGTTGGCGGATTAGTCGTCACCGACAAGAGTGAACGCGCTTATGGTTATCACGCTGAGACCATTGCACGTGTGAACGAAATAGTGGCTGCTGCCGGGCTGCGCTCGCCACAGGAACTTAACAGAACGCATGTTTATCGCCGCGTTAACCAACATGATATTCGACGCTACGATCAGCTGTTTGAGTATACCGATGTGGGGAGTTTGCTTGAATCCCCGTACCCGGCGCGCTTCGAGCAGCAGATGGCTGAATCAGATGCAGGCTCATTTTTACCCAACAGTTATATTGCCCAGCATTCAGCCGGTTTTAAACCACTGGATGTGAAAGCCAGTGCCTGAGTCGTGGAACAGTAGTGGCTGAATCCAGCAGCCTGCTGCTCAACCTCTTTATTTACTTACTGGCTGGATTGCTGGCGGTTCCCAGCGCCAAAAGACTGGGCTTGGGTCCGGTATTTGGTTACCTGCTGGCGGGGATTCTGGTCGGGCCTTGGGGACTGGCTTTAATCAGAGACACGCAGCACATTGAGCTGTTTTCCAAACTGGCCACCGTCTTGTTATTGTTTTTAGTGGCGTTGCAGGCAACACCTGCGCGTGTTCACCGACTACTCACTGGTATTGTGTCGCTAGGGGTACTGCAGTACTGCCTGACCACCTTGGTCATTACGTTGGTGGGGCTGCTGATAGGTCATCCCTGGCATCATGCACTGATTGCCGGACTGGCGTTGTCCATATCATCAGAAGCCGTGGCAACGCATGCGTTCAAAGAACGTTACCCGATGGGTTCATCTCTGACTGCAACTGGGCATCAGCTGTTACTCACGCAGTCTATGGCCATGGTGCCCGTTATCGTATTTCTACCGTTGCTCGGCTTTGATGCCCTTATCAGTCATGGCAGTCCATGGCCGCGAGTGGTCATGGGTCTTATCGTCGTGGGTGGTTTCGGTATTGCCGGGCACCTCATGTTGCGTCATGCGTTTCGTTATGTTGTCAGCGTGGGGCTGGACGAGGTCTTTGCCGCCTTTGCGCTACTGTTGATCATCGGTTTGTTATTGATCGTTCAGGCGTTAGATCTACCGTTGGAGCTGGGCGCGTTGCTCGGTGGTTTGCTACTCATTCGGTCCGAGTACGGATCAGCCATTCGCATTGCGACCTATCCCTTCACAGGTTTGTTGGTGGGTATGTTTTTTATCTCTACCGGCATGCAGATTGACTTCGCTATTTTCATAAAAAAGCCACTGGAGACTTTTGCGCTGGTGGCGCTGCTGGTGCTGGTAAAGCTGTGGATCGTGCGCAATATTCTTCGCTATACAGCGGTTGCTCGGCAGCAACGTATTTGGTTGGCCACTGTGTTGGCTCAAAGTGGTGAGCTGGCGTTTGTAGTTATCGCACTGGCTATCAACTACCAGGCTATTCCCGAAAAACTGGCGGCCCAGTTGGTGTTAGTGGTTGCGTTGTCAATGCTGACCACACCCATGCTGTTGTTCTTTGCGGCCAGAAGAGACACCTTGCCCG
This sequence comes from uncultured Granulosicoccus sp., assembly GCA_938003775.1. GTDB lineage: Bacteria > Pseudomonadota > Gammaproteobacteria > Granulosicoccales > Granulosicoccaceae > Granulosicoccus. The sequence goes on from CALKXZ010000001.1 coordinate 4,644, forward strand.
CTCGTCAGCAAACGGATACGGGCGTGGAGCTTGGTGAAACAGCGGATTCACAAGTGATCGTGGCTGGGTTTGGCAGGGTTGGTCGTGTCGTGGCGAATATGCTGCGAGAAAACGGCTTCCGGGCGGTCATCATTGATCACAGTCCGGATCGTTTTGCCGAATTGCGTGCTGAGGGTTTTGTCGGTTTTTATGGCGATGCATTGCGCCCCGATCTATTGGACACAGCCGGAGCATTGAAGGCCCGGGTGCTGGTCATAGCATTGGATGACCCGGAAGCTGCCGATGAGCTGCTGAATCGCGTACGCCGTGAGTACCCGCACATGATCATACTGGCGCGGGCAGTCGGCATGACAGAGGAGCATCGTTTACTGCGTGATGGTGCTGATCGTGCCTACAGTGAAACATTTGAAACAGCCTTGCTGATGGGTGAAGATGTGCTGGAGCTACTCGGTATGAAACCGCTGGATGCGCAGGCGATGGCCGAGCATTTTCGTGATATGGCGCTAGAGTCTCAACCTGCTCCTAAAGAACGCGGCTGAATCGCGGCTGCTGTTACAGCTGCGATACTGGTTGTACACTTAGGGTGTAATCACACTCGTGGCAGTTACGTTCATGAAAGGAAACGATGTCGAATCACTCACCAAGCTGCTTAAGGAGCACGGTGTTGCATTGTCTGCGGTTAAGGCTAACAAGCTGATGCTTAGCATTGGCCTGCTGGAGGAGGCGACACGGGAGAGTTCGACCCGGCCCGGCGTCATCAAAAAATACAAAGTATTGAGTGAGAGAGGGTTGGACTATGGCGTTAACGAGGAGAATCCCCAAAGCCCAGATCAAACATCACCGTACTATTACAAAGACAGTTTCGAAGAGCTGAGTAAAATCCTGCTAGCGGCCGATCAGGCGGACAAGTAGGCCAGAATCTGCCTGCTGGGTCATATGCTGGCCTGAGTCTTCGGCTTAAAAAAGGTTCGTGATACACTCGATTCAAGCAGTCGTGCCGCCTCGGGCGGGGTGCGGCCACCACTAATTCTTTGAGGAAATACACTATGACCATTTCACGCTTGGGTGTCATTGCCGGGATGCTGTTAAGCGCATCGGTGGCAACCGCTGCGGACATCACGCCAGCGGTTGTATTCGACATGGGCGGCAAGTTTGACAAGTCTTTCAATCAAGGCGTCTATGATGGCGTGGAACGGTTCAAAGCCGAGTCGGGCATCGAGTATCGCGAGTTCGAAGTGACCAACGAAACCCAGCGTGAACAGGCTATTCGCCGAATGGCTCAACGCGGTGCAAACCCGATTCTGGGAGTCGGCTTTGCGCAGGCAGGCCCTATGGAGACAGTGGCCAAGGAATTCCCTGATGTTAAATTTACCCTGATTGACGGCGTTGTCGATCTGCCTAACGTGCAGTCCGTCGTATTCAAGGAGCAGGAAGGTTCATTTCTGGTGGGATTACTGGCAGCCATGGCGTCCAGCAATCAATCGGTAGGTTTTGTCGGTGGTATGGACATCCCACTGATTCGCCGTTTTGCTTGTGGCTTCGAGCAAGGTGCCAAACATGCATCGGCACAAGTGGATGTGGTTCAGAACATGACAGGTACAACACCGTCGGCCTGGAACGACCCTGGACGCGGTAGCGAGTTGGCTAAAGGTCAGTTTGATCGCGGTGTCGATGTGATCTACGCCGCTGCTGGTGGTACCGGAGTAGGCGTTTATCAGGCTGCCAAAGACGGTGGCAAGTTGGCTATCGGTGTGGACTCTAACCAAAACTACCTGCACCCAGGCACCATGCTCACGTCCATGCTCAAGCGAGTGGATGTCGCGGCCTACAATGCGTTTAAAGATGCGATGAACGATACCTGGGAGCCCGGTATGAAAGTGCTAGGTCTGGCAGAAGAGGGCGTTGGTTGGGCCTTGGATGAAAACAACGAGTCGCTGATCACCGATGAGATGAAAGCTGCTGTGGACGCTGCCGCTGCGAGTATTGTTGCCGGTGACATAACCGTGCATGACTACATGAGCGACAATACCTGTACTTACTGATCAAGATGCTCTGCTGCTGAACGTAAGCCTTTGTTGAGCGCTGCCAGTGGCCCAATTACTGATGCATGGCGATATGCCATCGCGATTACGATACAGGGGAAGTTGCGTTGACGACTTCCCCTAAATCCACCGAAGCAACTGAATCGATTAATTCGACTGATACATCAGCGGTCGCGGGCAGTGATGCGCAATATGCTATCGAGCTACGCGGTATCACCAAACGCTTTGGTGCCGTGCGCGCTAACCAGGACATTGATCTGCGTGTCAGGCGTGGCACCATCCACGGTATTGTGGGTGAAAATGGTGCGGGTAAATCAACCTTGATGAGCATCCTGTATGGCTTCTACCAGGCCGACAGCGGGCAGATTTTCATCAACGGCAAAGCGGTCAATATTCACAATTCGCGCGATGCCATCGCAGCCGGAATTGGTATGGTCCACCAGCATTTCATGTTGGTGGATACCTTTAGTGTGCTGGAGAATGTCATGCTCGGTGCCGAGGAGCATGCGCTGCTCTCGCACTGCGCTGCCGATGCGCGCACAGAATTGCAACGCTTGGCTGATGAATTCCAGTTGTCGGTGCATGTGGATTCGCTGATTGCCGATCTTCCCGTCGGCGAGCAGCAGCGGACCGAAATTTTAAAAGCCCTGTACCGCCAAGCTGAGATTCTAATTCTGGATGAACCCACAGGGGTACTGACGCCGCAGGAAGCGGATCAGCTTTTCCGCGTGCTCACCTCACTTAAGGAGCGAGGTGTGACGATCATTCTCATCACGCATAAGCTGCGAGAAATCATGGATATCACCGACACAGTCTCCGTGTTGCGATTAGGTGAAATGGTGTCACACCTGAACACAGTGGATACCTCCATGAGCGAACTGGCCGAGCTAATGGTGGGCCGTAAACTGGAAACACGCAGTTTCCATCGCGATGAACCGTTACCGACAGATACCCCAGCTGGTATCGAAGTCTGTGAGCTTGGGGTGGTTGATCAGACTGGAAAAACGCGCTTAAAAGACCTGTCATTTGAGGTTAAGCGTGGCGAGATACTCGGTGTGGCAGGTGTTGCCGGTAATGGTCAGAGTATGCTGCTTGAAGTATTGGCTGGTATCAGCGCGCCGAGTACTGGCCATGTCATTGTCAATGGGCAGATTTCCACTGCAGAAAAACCCATCGGACCCTCACAGATGCGCACGCTAAAGGTTCATCATGTGCCAGAAGATCGGTTGAAACTGGGGCTGGTCAAGGCGTTTACCGCTGCTGAGAGTTCAGTGCTGGGTTATCAGAGATCAATACAGTTCAACCTTCGTGGGTTACTGCAGCTGGACACCATTCGTAAAGCTTGCCGGCGATTGATGGAGCGATTTGATGTCCGTCCTGGCGACCCGAAACTAAAATCTGCCTCGTTTTCAGGAGGCAATCAGCAAAAGCTGATCCTGGCACGAGAGCTTGAAAAATTGCCTGAAGTATTGCTTGTCGGGCAGCCAACACGCGGCGTAGATATTGGTGCCATCGAATTAATTCACGAAAAGATCGTTGAGATGCGCGACAGTGGTTGTGCGGTGTTGCTGGTATCGGTGGAACTTGACGAAATTATGGCGCTAGCGGATCGTATTGTGGTCATGTACGAGGGGCAGATTGTTGCCGAGGTAAATGGTCGCGATGCCAACAAGACCCAACTGGGACTGATGATGGCCAATGCCCATCAGAATGCTGCGGCATGAATACCAGCAGCATTGCGTTACCGGCGTGGATGGAAATTGGTCTAATCCCCGTACTTAATATCATCATGGCGTTGTTCTTTGCCGGATTGATCATGTTGGCAATCGGTGTGAATCCGTTGCAGGCGGTCGGCATCATGATTAATGGTGCGTTTGGTTATGACGAAGCTATCGGCTATACGCTTTACTACACCACTAATTTCATATTTACCGGCCTGGCTGTGGCAGTAGCCTTTCATGCCAGCTTATTCAATATTGGTGGAGAAGGGCAGGCCTATATTGGTGGGTTAGGTGTCGGGCTTGTATTTTTGCTACTCGATAAGTATTTACCTGCAGTGCTTTTAATACCCATTGGCATCATGGCCGCCGGATTATTTGGCGCCGCGTGGGCATTCATCCCTGCCTGGTTACAGGCGCACCGTGGTAGTCATATTGTTATCACTACCATTATGTTTAATTTCATTGCCGCCTCAATCATGGTGTACCTGCTTGTCAATGTGCTGATTAAGCCAGGGCAGATGTCACCGGAGTCGCGCGTGTTTGATGAGTCTGCGTGGTTGCCATTCATGCACGAATTTCTGGGCTGGTTTGGTGTTGTCGTTACTCGAACACCATTGAATCTATCGTTGTTTTTTGCCCTGTTCTGTTGTTTCGGTGTCTGGATTTATATCTGGCGAACGCGCTGGGGGTATGAGCTACGTACAGCAGGGCACAGCGAACATGCGGCGCGTTATGCCGGTATCAAGCCCAAGACCGTGGTTATCAGTGCTATGTGTGTATCGGGTGCGTTGGCTGGATTTGTTGCGGTGAATGAAATTATGGGTGTGCATCATCGCCTGTTACTCAATTTCACGGCAGGCTATGGCTTTACCGGTATCGCTGTATCTTTAATGGGCCGTAACCATCCAGTGGGCATCATCATGGCCAGCTTGCTATTTGGTGTGCTGTACCAGGGTGGTGCTGAGCTTGCGTTCGAGATTCCCAAAATAACCCGCGAAATGGTAGTAGCGATTCAAGGGCTGATTATCCTGTTCTCTGGGGCGCTGGCGCTGATGCTGCGACCGTGGGTGGTCAAGGTCTACCTAAAATTCAAGTCCGCTGACACCTTAGCGCCAGCGTAATGGATACTCTAGCAAGCCTGTTCGCGATTTTGGATGCCACCCTACGGGTATCAGCGCCACTGATACTGGCAGCGATGGCAGGCCTGTATTCAGAGCGCTCCGGCATTGTTGATATCAGTTTGGAAGGCAAGATGCTGGCTTCGGCGTTTGCAGCGGGCGCTGTAGCTGCGCTCAGTGGCAGTGCTTGGCCTGCTTTGGGCGCAGGCATTATGGTGGGCATTGCGTTAGGTCTGGTGCATGGATTCGCGTGCATCACGCACAGAGGCAATCAGGTGGTCAGTGGTCTGGCTATCAATATTTTAGCTTCCGGTCTGACCGTGGTTCTGGGCATTGCATGGTTTTCCCAGGGCGGGCAGACGCCGTCACTTGCCAGTGAGGCGCGGTTTATGCCACTGGAGTTGCCGTTCGCCGACGCCGCCCAAGTCATTCCTATTATCGGTCCGTTCTACCATGATGTTATTAGCGGACATAATTTTCTGGTCTATGTTGCCTGGCTAGCGGTGCTGGCTACCTGGTGGGTGGTCTATCGCACCCGTTTCGGGTTGCGTCTTCGGGCGGTGGGCGAAAATCCGTTGGCGGTGGACACAGCTGGTTTATCCGTCAGCGGATTACGCTACCGCGCGGTAATTATTTGTGGCGCGCTGGCAGGTGTCGCCGGCACCTACCTGTCCATTGCTCAAAATGCAGCCTTTGTTCGTGAAATGACAGCAGGACAAGGCTACATCGCACTGGCTGCGCTCATTTTTGGCAAATGGAAACCACTGCCTGCCATGCTCGCCTGTCTGATGTTCGGATTCCTCGATGCACTGGCCATACGCCTCCAAGGCGTAGAGCTGCCATTGATTGGCGAAGTCCCTGTTCAAGCCATTCAGGCACTACCCTATGTGCTTACCGTCATCTTGCTCGCAGGCTTCATCGGCCGGGCTATTGCCCCTAAAGCTGTGGGCATCCCCTATCTTAAGGAACGCTAACGCGGGGGGATGTTTGTTAGACTGTCAGGCCGTATGCTTTGGTTTTACTGTGGTTAGTTGATGAATAAAATCTTATTGTCTTTGCCCGTGGATCAGAAGGTCGGCATTGCATTTTCCGGTGGGTTGGACACGTCTGCGGCAATTGCCTGGATGAAGCAGAAGGGCGCCTTACCTTATGCTTACACAGCGGACCTTGGTCAACCGGATGAAGATGATTTTGACGACATTGCGGCTCGGGCTCGCGCCTACGGTGCACAAGAAGCCCGGACTATCGATTGCGTGGAGGTTCTTGTCAATGAGGGGCTTGTGGCCATTATGTGTGGCGCGTTTCATATCGAGAGCGGTGGCAAGAAGTACTACAACACAACACCATTAGGCCGCGCCGTAACCGGTACCATTCTGGTGCGGGCCATGCAGGCAGATGATGTGCACATTTGGGGTGATGGTTCAACCTACAAAGGCAATGATATTGAGCGATTTTATCGCTATGGCCTAATGACCAATCCGGAACTTCGCATCTACAAGCCCTGGCTAGACAGCGACTTTGTCGCCGAACTGGGTGGTCGTGCGGAAATGAGTGAATTCTTGAATACCCATGGTTTTGAGTACCGGGCCAGCAAAGAAAAAGCGTATTCCACTGATGCCAATATTCTTGGTGCAACACACGAAGCCAAAGACCTGGAATTTTTGGATCGTGGTATGTACATCGTCGAACCCATCATGGGCGTCAAATTTTGGGATTTGTCGGTCGATATTCCAACTGAACAGGTGAGTGTCACGTTTTCTGAAGGAATGCCTGTGGCATTGAACGGTAAACATTTCGACTCAGCGGTAGCCTTGTTCAAAGAGGCCAACGCTATCGGCGGCCGTCATGGTCTGGGTATGTGTGATCAGATCGAAAATCGTATCATTGAAGCCAAAAGCCGCGGTATCTATGAAGCCCCGGGTATGGCCTTACTGCATATTGCTTATGAGCGATTACTGAACGGCATACACAACGAAGATACGCTGGATAACTACCACATGTTGGGACGCCGGCTGGGTAAGTTGCTGTATCAGGGGCGATGGTTTGATCCGCAGTCGTTAATGCTCAGAGACTCGTTGCAGAAGTGGATTGGGCAGAGCGTTAACGGCACGGTGACCCTGGAATTGCGACGCGGTGATGATTACTCGTTACTCAACACGCAAAGCGAATCATTGACCTATGCGCCTGAGAATTTATCCATGGAAGTGGTTGAGGATGAGGCCTTTAGTCCGCTGGATCGTATTGGGCAGCTGTCGTTACGCAACCTGGATATCAACGACTCTCGCAGTAAATTACAAGGCTATGCTGACAAGGGTGTATTGCCTGCGAGTGATGCCATGAAAAAGCTGCTTAGTGACAAACCCTGACACTCATTCGCTTGTTGATGTACTGGAAGTGCCCAAAACGCCCGGTGCCATGCGTGATGATTTTCGTGCATTGTTTGTCAATGGAACGCCACTGTTGGATGTGCGTGCACCGGTAGAATTCGCCAAAGGTGCGTTTCCAACCTCCGTGAATATACCGCTGATGAGCAATGAGCAGCGGCATCAGGTTGGCGTACGTTATAAGCAAGCCGGTCAGCAGAGCGCCATTGCGCTTGGCGCTGAGCTAGTGACTCCACAATCGCGAGCCGATAAGGTTGCGGCATGGAGCCAGTTTATCGAGCAGCATTCAGACAGTGCGCTTTACTGTTTTCGGGGTGGTCTACGATCGCGAATCACGCAGCACTGGCTGCAACAATCCGGTGTTGATATTCCACTGATCGTTGGTGGTTACAAGGCACTTCGATCCTTTCTAATAGACACGCTGGACTCGCTATGTCAGTCCCTGTCGCTGGTGATAATTGGTGGGCGCACGGGCAACGGTAAAACGCTATTGCTCCGGCAACTGGGTAGCACGGTGGATCTTGAGGCGCTGGCTAACCACCGAGGATCCAGTTTCGGCGGTACGGCCAGCGAGCAGCCAAGCAATGTAGATTTTGAAAATGCGGTCACCATCGCACTGCTGAGACTCTCAGATGCGGGTAACACTACGATATTTCTTGAAGATGAAGCGAGACTCATAGGACGCGTCTGTCTGCCAGTTGCGCTGCGCAGCGCCATGCTTAAAGCGCCTATTCTCATACTCGAATGCGACATGCAGCAGCGCATCGTCAATTGTTTTGATGATTACGTGCCTGATCTGCTGCATCGTTATATAACTATCTATGGGTCAGAGGCAGGCTTTGATGCCTACGCTAATCATCATCGATCCAGTTTGGCCAGAATCCGTAAGCGATTTGGTGACCTGAACTACCAGCAGGCACTTGAGCTGTTGGATATAGCGTTGAGCAAGCATGGCTCACACAATGATACAAGTGCTTATGCAGATTTTATTGAACTGCTGCTGCGCGGTTACTATGACCCAATGTATGACTATCAGTTGAGTCAAAAACAACAGCGAGTCCGCTATAAAGGTACAGCAGACGAACTGGTTGCGTACGTGAAGACGTTGTGAAAGCAACACCCATAGTCCAAGACGTTTGCCTGGTCGGTGGTGGCCACAGTCACGTGCTGCTGATCAGACGCTGGGCAATGAAACGCTTGCCAGGAGTCCGATTGTCGCTTGTCTCCAGCACCGTTAGCACACCTTACTCCGGAATGTTGCCGGGCTTGATAGCCGGCCATTACACACTGGATGATATCCATATTGATCTGCGGCAATTGTGTGAGTGGGCTGGGGTGCGCTTTATTGAACAGACCGTCAGCGGACTGGATTTAGACAATCGGCTCGTGCAGTTCACCGATAGGCCGGCTCTCGGATTTGACGTGTTATCGCTGGATACCGGTTCTACGCCTGATCTGTCAGTGCCGGGGTCGCAGACCTATGCCACGCCGGTTAAACCGGTACACAATTTTCATGCGCGATGGCTGACCATTGTCAATCGGTTACAGAATTCAGGTGATCAGTCCCTGTCCTTAGGCGTTGTTGGCTCAGGAGCCGGTGGCTTTGAGCTGGTAACTGCCATGCGTCATGCCTTACCCGAATCTCAGGCTCAATGTTACTGGTTTTTACGCTCTGCTATGCCATTGTCTGGTCGGCCTGAGCGTGTCGGTCGCCTGGCCATTGACGCTGCTCGATCGCAGGGCATACACGTGGTCACGCACTGTGATGTTAGCGCTGTTGAATCCGGCAAAATCATTGCGTCAGATGCCCGAGAATTCGAACTCGATGAAATTCTCTGGTGTACAGCTGCAATGGGACCCGCGTGGCCAGGCAATGCCGGTTTGGAAACCGATAAGCATGGATTTGTTGCCACTAACGATTTTTTACAGAGCCGCTCACACCCATTTGTCTTTGCAACGGGTGACGTGGGCACACAGATACGTACGCCTAGCGCCAAGGCCGGCGTCTTTGCCGTCCGGCAAGCGCCCATTCTGTTCAATAACATTCGGTGTTATCTGCAGCGACTACCGTTAAAAGCGTATACGCCTCAGAGTGATTTTTTAAGCCTTATGGCAACGGGTGATAAACGCGCTATAGCTAGTTGGCGCTCGCTTGTTGTTGAAGGAGACTGGGTATGGCGATGGAAAGACTACATCGATCAGACGTTCATGCAGCAATTTAAACAGCTGCCCAGAATTCAGATGAATGCAACGCTTAACCGATTACCGGACACATTACGTCAACACATTGTTGCAGCGCAGTCGGCCAATACTATGCCGTGCAAGGGTTGCGGGGCTAAGGTGGGTAGTGATGTCCTGGACCGCGTTATTGCTTCTTTGCAACCGGTGATGCGTGATGGTATTCACACTGATCTATCATCAGCGGGTGATGTGGCTGTTTTTGATTTGCCAGCAGGTGGAATGGTTCAGTCAGTGGATCAGATCAATGCCATTGTGGATGACCCTTATGTGTTGGGTCGTATTGCTGCACTGCATGCGTTGAGTGATGTGTTCACACTAAAGGCCACACCGCACTCAGCGCAGGTCATTGTTGGATTACCCACTGCCAGTGACACGATCATTGAGCGAGATCTGTTGTTATTGATGAACGCACTGGTCACAGCCCTGAATGAACATGGTTGTGCGTTAATAGGTGGTCACACGACACACGGTGATGAATTGTCGGTGGGTGTTGTTGTTAATGCGCTACTGGATACTGAAGCTGAGCGTACACCTGCTCCATTAAGCGCTGGTGATGCAGTGATCTTAACCCAGGCAATCGGTGTTGGAACCTTGTTTGCGGGCTCAATGCAACAGCAAGCTCGTGGTGAGGATGTGGGTACCGCTATGGGGTGGATGCAAACAAGCAACCAAGATGCGGCGACTCTACTGCGTAAAGCAGGTGCCTGTCGCATGACTGACGTAACCGGATTTGGGCTACTGGGACATCTGAAGCGACTATTAGACAACCAAAGTAAAGGTGCCATTGTTGATCTGCATAAGGTACCTTTATTGCCAGGCGCACTGAACCTAGCGAAACTCGGGGTACGCAGCTCATTGTGGCCGCAGAATCAGCGAGCGCTGGCCAAGGTTAATCTGTGCACAAAGGTGGATGCAGGGCGCGTAGCGTTATTGTGTGATCCGCAAACAGGTGGCGGCCTGCTGGCAGTTGTTCCTCAGGCGCACAGCGAGCGGTGTGTACAGCAGTTGGTACGTGCTGGATACGCGGATGCAGCACAGATTGGCACCATTGAATCTGAGTCGGGGGTGACATTGACATAAGCTTTGGCGATGAACCCACACTTAGCTGGCACGCACAACACCAAGCAGGCCCGTCAATAAAGCGAGTATGGCTCCGGTGGTCAGTATCAGTCGTAAGCGCCCAAACCAGAGAGGCAAAATATTGTGTCGAACAGCCTTTGCATCCATCGCGTACTGCACGGCGAATCCAGCGCTTAGCACGGTGAGCATCCAGGTAGTAGGCAACAGTAGAGCGGGCCAGGCAACCAGACTGGGAACCACACTCTGACACAGTGGTCCCCAACGATTGATTTGTTGTTCGTCCTGTAACAGGTTACCCCACCGGATACCGCCGAGAAAACTCAAAATGACAGCACCGTAAATCCCCAACGATTGCCTGCCGAGTAAATGCCACGCCGAATTAAACGACGCTGGTGCATCGCCCAGCGTGTGAGTAAAAAACGCTGGAAACCAGATGAGTGCCGCAGAGACGTAAAACGGTATCAGTCCACCCAGACCGAGTAGCAATGGCGCAGTGGGAATGTGGTGTGTTCTTGAAGTCATGCCTTTTCAACGTTAACCTTTGCGTATATCGTCCTGCATTGTAAGCGCTCTTTCAATAAGTGCTCCATGGCCTATTTCACGAGGTGATTGCCTGTACGGTATGGACTTTTTTTTCAACTTTCGATGTACGACCCGTACCGAGCATTACTAAACCCTGATATGGATTCTGGCCACTCAGATGCGTTACCTGATGATTATTACGTGGCAAATTTCCATGCGCTTGCCTTATTTGTCAGCAATACCTATGCAGACTTACTGAACACAACCGAGCGTAGCTGGTACCGCAGTCTGCAGGCCTGCTCAACGCCTGCACAGCGACTTTACATTCGTCTGGTGACGCGCAAAGGATCAGTATTCCGCCTGACAAAATTGCGCTACCCAGAAATTAGCGATTTGCCTATGGCCGCCGCTGAACTAGCCGCGGTGGGACTCGCCAGTATTGAGGCGCCAGAGTCGCTGCACAGCTTAACCCAATCATTCACAAAACCGGAACTCGTCCGATTGCTTGGACTGACCGGTATTCGTTCCCAATCAAGGGTTAATATTGTGCGCGCGGTTGTTGAGTGCCAAGAGCCGCAATGCGGCGCTTATCGCACCGGTCTACAGCAGGCTGATCGCTGGATAACGCTTTTGGGTCACGAGCACTGGACAGTATTCCGATTGTGCTTCTTTGGCAATCTGTATCAGGATGGTAGCGAGTTCGTATTGCGTGACATGGGAACTCTTGAATACGAACGCTATGACATTGATCAATCGTCGCGGTGTTTCCAGTCACGGGTGCAACTTGATGCACATTTACGCTACTTTGAGTGTGAAGCGTTGCTGGGCACTGTCAGTATGAACGATGTGGATCAACTTGCTGAGTTGGTAGCGGCGTTGCCTGCACCGATTATGTCTGATCGCGCGTTGCAACGGCGACTTGATCGCTACCGGAATCGAATAGCCCGACAATTTGAGCGACTGGGTGAGACAGGACGGGCCATGGCGTTATACACACGGTGTATTCACCCACCGGCCCGTGAACGACAGGTGCGACTCAATCTATCTGCAGGCGATATGAACGCGGCACAAACCGTGGTCGATGCGATGCAAGACGCCCCATATAATGAAGCTGAAGCTCAGGTGGCTGAACGATTAGATCGTCAGATTGCCAAAATAAACGGTGTGTCATTGCCAGTAGAGACGCGGTTTCGTCCCGCTACCACACGATTGACACTCGCGCCCAGTACGGTGCGGGTTGAGCAGGCAGCGCGTCATTTCTACGCCAGATTCGGACCGTGTTTTTATTGTGAGAATTCGTTGGTCGGCGGTGTGTTGGGATTGTTTATATGGGACATCATTTTTCACCCGATTCCCGGTGTTTTTTTTAACCCGTTTCAACATGCACCAGCAGATTTCTATGAGCCGGTATTTGCCGAGCGACGACAACACCTATTAGCCGATCGCTTTGAAGAGCTTGCCGATCCATTGCGGTTTTCTACGCGCGTTATGCACAACTTTGACACCCATGCGGGCAAGGCTAACCCACTTGTTCATTGGGGACAGCTGCCTGTAGAGTTGCTTTCACTCGCGCTGCAACGCGTACCGAGTGCCCACTGGTTGGCTATGTTCAGCCGGTTATTACTGGATCCTCGAGAAAATGCCTCTGGGTTTCCCGATCTGGTGTTGTTCCGTGATCAAGAAGGGTACGAGTTTATAGAAGTGAAGGGTCCAGGCGATGTCGTGCAGCCCAATCAGCGACGCTGGATGCGCTACTTTGATCAACACCGTATTGCCTGTCGAGTCGTCAACATCAAGTGGGCTGCCAGCACAAACGTGGACGAACTCAGTGACCAATGACGCCAGGCTTAGGGTGTCGGTTACGGCGTTGGCAAACTTTGCCTGCCGTCAAGGCGACCTGATGCCGATGGGTGTGATCGGACCTTCCGCCCGCGAAGGAATACGCGCTCACCAGTCAGTGCAACAGCAAGCCTTACAAAAAAATGTACAACGGACAGTGGGTCGGGGTGAATCGGCTGTTGTCAGTGTCGAGCCGCAACATTCTGTACCGTTAAGTATTGTGCAAAGCAACACAGTCGATTCTGTGTGTGCGGAGGTTAGTCTGGCGCATGCAAGCGTTGTTGACGGTATTGAAATCGAGTTACGTGGTCGCGTTGATTTGCTTGATCAGCAAATACATCGGTTATCTGAAATTAAGACGACACTAGTGCCAAGCGCGGTACTGCCAGCCTCTCAGCAGGCATTGCAGTGGGCGCAGTTGTATCTATATGGTTTTTTGTATCTGCACGTTGTTGATAACACAGGAGTGACTCTGAATGCCGTTGAACTAGAACTCATTCATGTCAATTTACGCCAGCAGGATCAAGAGTCAATCATCAAGCTAATGACCCGCGAGGATCTAGAACAACATGCCTGTGTAGCCTTGTCTGCCTATGCGAACTGGATCGGTCGTGTGCGTGATTGGCAGCAGCGATGCACAGTCAGTGCACGGGGTTTGGACTTTCCCCATAGCGAGTTTCGATCCGGTCAGCGTGATATGGCGGCCGCTGTCTATCGCGCCTCTCGTGACGGGCTTGGCCTCCTGTGCGAAGCACCGACCGGTATTGGTAAAACGATCAGCACGTTGTTCCCCGCTGCCAAGGCGCTGGGTGAGAGCCTAATCAGTCAGGTTGTTTACCTGACGGCAAAAGTCGCTGGTCGTCTGAGTGCAATGCAGTCTTTACAATTACTGCAACAAAGTGGCTTGAGCGTGACCGCTATTCAGATTAGAGCTAAGCAGAGCACATGTTTCTGTACCAATGGAAAATGTGAAAGAGATGAAATGGGTCAATGTCCCATGACCGTCGGCTTCTTTGATCGCCTGCCACAGGCACGAGATGAATTAATGACAATGGGTGTTATTACAGATCAAAGCCTTGATGAGGTTGCGTGGCAGCATCAACTGTGTCCCTTTGAATTAGCGTTGCAAATGCTGCCCTGGATGCAGGTAGTCATAGCGGACTATAACTATGTGTTTGATCCGCTGGTTAGGTTGCCTCATTTCTCTGAATCACGAAGTGACACGCTATTGCTAATCGATGAAGCACATAACCTGGTGGATCGATCCCGTTCGATGTATTCGGCCGAACTATCCAGAGAGGCCTGTCGTCAGGAAGCTGCGCTTTGCCGTAGCATGCATCCGTTGATCGCCCAGGCTTTGGATAATCTGTCGCAGCAATTGCTTGTACATGCACGCACTTGTGATCACGACGAATTAGTTGCTGATCAGGCGCCTGCTTCTGTTACTCGCTCCGCTACGCGTGTTGTTGAAAGCATGCTTATGGCCATGGGCGAGGGGCCTGGTTTGTCTGAAACAGGCTCGGAACTGTTTCGCTCGTTGTGTCGTTATGTGGCTATTAGCGAACTATTTTCGGAAGACCACCGTTGCATTTCTCGGTTATCCAAGCAAGGCCAGCGTCGCCATGTTGAGCTATCGTTGTTTTGCCTGGATGCGCATCTTGCACTATCGCGCCAGTACCGGTTGTTCCGGAGTCAGGTGGTGTTCTCGGCAACACTGCGCCCTGCGCCATTTTATCGAGACACACTGGGGTTACCCGAGTCGACTGCCTGGATGCAGTTGGACTCGCCATTTGAGGAATCACGTTGTTTGCGTGCAGTGATCGACTGGGTTGATACTCGATATCGACAGCGGGAACAGTCATTGTCGGCACTGGTCGACCTTATCCACCAAGTCAGTCATGAATATTCTGGTAATTATTTGGTTTTCTTTCCCAGCTATGCTTATCTAAACATGGCGTACGATGCCTACGTTAACCAGTATCCCGAAGAACCAGTGTGGAAGCAGACAAGTGATCAATCCAAAGATACCCAGCAGCAGTTACTCGCTGCAATGGATCACAACGATCCGCGAATCGGATTTGCCATTTTAGGTGGTGTGTTTGGAGAAGGTATTGACTACTTGGGCGACCGGTTGATCGGTGTGATCATTGTCAGCACTGGGCTACCGGGACTCGATATTAAAACTCAACTGGTATCAGAACACTATGCGCGGATGGGTCAAAACGGGTATGACTTCGCTTACCGATATCCAGGTCTGACTCGGGTGTTGCAAACAGTTGGCCGTTTAGTCCGCAGTGAGAGTGATAGAGGGGTGGTTATCCTGGTAGATGATCGTTTCAAGCAATCATTCTATCGCCGACTTTTTCCTGCAGGGTGGCATGTACGGCAGCCAACAGATTTGGCCCGGCTTCAGCAGGACGTGAAGCTTTTCTGGACAGAGTTTGTGCGCTGATGAGTTATTTGCCTGAACTACTCATGCAAAAAATTGAATAGTTCAGGCTAAACTTAAGGTTAGTTTTTAATACCACTATCGTTATGTGCGTTTGGTAGTCTTTACGGGTGTTTTTCGCGCAGGTACTTTTTTTACAGGCTTCTTCGCCACAGTTGCTTTGCGCACAGGCTTCTTAGTCACTGGCTTTTTAGCGACAGGCGCTTTACGAGCAGGCTTCTTGGCAACAGGCTTTTTAGCAACAGCCGCTTTGCGAGCAGGCTTTTTGGCAACTGGCTTTTTAGCAACAGTCGCTTTGCGAGCAGGCTTTTTGGCAACTGGTTTCTTAGCGACAGGTGCTTTGCGAGCAGGCTTTTTGGCAACTGGCTTTTTAGCGACAGCCGCTTTGCGCACAGGCTTTTTGGCAACTGATTTTTTGGTGGTTGTAGTGTTGCTCGCTGGTTTTTTTGCGGTTGATTTTTTTGTAGCGGCAGCTTTACGAACAGGCTTTTTCGCTACCGGCTTTTTTGCAGGTGATTTTTT
>CALKXZ010000002.1 GCA_938003775.1 uncultured Granulosicoccus sp.
GGCCGGCCCCACCACCTGCAGTGTTCAATGCGGATTTCTGGTCAGTGTGTTTATTGGCGTGTACCCAACGTGTCGTGCAACTGCATCAGTAAATCTTCTGTGGTCTGCCAATCGATACACGCATCAGTAATAGACACGCCAAACTGCAGATCTTTGGGATCTTTCAAAGACTGATTACCCGCGTTGATGTGCGACTCGAGCATGATGCCGATGATCGATTCATTACCGGCTGCAAGCTGTTCGGCAACATTTTTGGCCACCAGAGGCTGACGTTGGTGATCTTTGTTGGCATTGGCGTGTGAACAATCAATCATGATGCGTTGTGCGAGTTGCGCTTGACTCATGGCCTGTTCAGCCAGCGAGACATTCACTGAATCGTAGTTAGGGCCTTGGTTACCGCCGCGTAAAATAATATGACCATAAGCATTGCCGCGCGTTTTGAGTACGGTTGCTTGGCCTTTAGAATCAATGCCCAGAAAACTGTGTGGGTTGGCGGCGGATTGCATGGCGTTGATGGCAACATCCAGACTTCCGTCAGTGCCATTTTTAAAACCCACCGCTGTTGAGAGTCCGCTGGACATTTCACGGTGGGTTTGTGACTCTGTGGTGCGTGCACCAATCGCTGACCAGGTAAACAAATCTGACAAGTATTGTGGACTGATTGGGTCCAGCGCCTCAGTACCGGTAGGCATACCACGCTCTGCCAGCCAGACGAGTAATTCGCGGGCGCGCGATAGACCGGTTTCAATATCGAAGCTGTCATCCAGATGCGGGTCATTGATCAGACCCTTCCAGCCCACGGTCGTCCGAGGCTTTTCAAAATACACGCGCATGACCAGTTCAATGCGATCAGCCACGCGTTCGCGCAGCTCCATCAATTTCTGGGCATATGCCTTGGCCGTATCCACATCGTGAATAGAGCAGGGGCCGACAACGGCCAGCAAGCGTTTATCGTGACCGTCCAGTATGGATTCGACACTGGCACGACCCGCTTCAACCGTCTGACTGGCAATTTCTGAGCGTGGGTATCGCTGGCGCAATTCGTCGGGGGAAATAAGGGTTTTTTCTGCCAAAATATTCGTATTGGACAGAGGACGATTGAGCGTTTGCGCTGTAGAACTAGAACTCATGGACCGTTAAAACTCGTGATGCGGATGTAAATTCGGGGAGCAAAGGGTACACCAGTGCTGCTCGCAGGTACATCCCACACACACCACTGATTGTTAGGGCGCTGGTGTGAGCACCAATGATTGCTGGTTGCTGGACAGACTGGCTCGCCCGTCATTCAAGGCGCTGAGTTCTTCACCCAGCAGGGAGTCACGCCAACCGCTTAGCGCATCACGCCCACTGCCGGTCACAAATTTTTCGAGTACTTTCTGCGGTGCCAGTAACCCGGGAGCAATGCCCAGTTCATGTGCGCGCTGATGTGCCCAGGCGTTGAGCAGTTGCACACGGGCCAGATTGGCCGCTGTGAGTTTTTGTTTTTTGCTGAACGGAGGTAGCGGTTCAGGTTGCCGATTCTTAGCCTGTTGAACAATGTCGAGTATTTCGGCACCGAAGCGATCTCTTGTCTTGCGCTCCAGGCTGCGAATATGGCCCAGCTCAGCGGCAGAGTCCGGCTGCTGTTGCGCAATATTGAGTAGTACATCGTCCTTGATGAGCCAGTTGCGTGGCTGGTTGATCTCACGTGCTTTGATTTCGCGCCACTTGGCCAGTTGTTGGATAATGGATAACGCAGGCCCTTTGTAACGACTGATGTTACGGATTTTCTTCCAGCGCTCAGCGGCTGGCTGTTCGTATTTTTCAGGCTTAGCAGCCTCTGCAAATTCAGGCTCTAACCAGCTCAGGCGTCCAAGCTCATTGAGCTGTCGGTGCATGTCCACGTACAACTGTTCAAGGTAGATGACATCATCGAGTGCATAGTCAATTTGCTTATCGGGCAGTGGCCGACGGGTCCAGTCGGCACGGGTATGTGTCTTGGCCAGCTCAACGCCTAGGTACTCGTTCACCAAGTTACCGTAACCGATCTGCTCGTTGTAACCCAGCAGTGGCGCGGCGACTTGCGTGTCGAACAGCGGTGTGGGTACTTTTTTTGCGAGCTGATAAAAAATTTCAAGATCTTGTGAGGCGGCGTGAAAAACCTTGACCACGGTAGGATCTAGCAATAGATCAATCAGCGAGCTGAGATCATCAATAGCTATGGTGTCGATACAAGCCAGCACATCGGTGTGCTTGATTTGTATCAGACACAGCTCAGGCCGGTAAGTGCGCTCCCGCAAAAATTCGGTATCCATCGCGACATAGGGGCGGCTACGAAGCGTTTTGCACAGTGCGTTCAGTGATTCGGCGCTGTCGATGTATTGATAATCGTTTTTGTCGTCCATGCATACCGTGTATTTGAAGCTGACAGGCAGTGTATCGCAACACGCTGGCTAGAACGAAAAGCTATAGAACAGATCCACTGCGGCCTCCGCTCCTTGGGCGGCTTCCAGGTACAGTTTTTTGCTCAGATCGTAGCGCAGATACAGCGTGCTCTCGGGTTCGAACACACTTTGGCCATAACGCAGCAACAACCGATCGTTGAGCCGTCCGCTGACAACTAATTCGGTATCGTCACCATTACCGCGGGTTTCCAGCGCGAAGTCCTCAACCCCGATAGCACTGGCTATGCCGCCAGCGATATTGCGCCCCCCTCTGACCGTGAGTGCCAGTGCGGCAGTTGCCAGCAAATTCGCTTCCTGGTCAGTGGCTTCGTTGATGTTGCGTCCCAACACAATATAGGACAGCACGGCATCTTGTGATATATCAGCAGGTTCAGTAAATAACGTAATTTCGGGGGTGGCGACTGTGCCTTGTATGCGCAGCCCAGCGGTCCGCTCCTCGTTGTCTATCTCGCGGATGGCATCTATCGCCAGGCGAGTTTGGTTGACCGGGCCAACGAACAGGATCTGGCCATTCGCTTGCAGGTTCTGACCGTACTGTTTGTATATGCCATCAACCACCTGTATCTCACCACCCAACTGCGGTGGGTTAGGGCTGACGAGACGCACGCTCATATCACCATTGAGACGCGCATCTAGTCCGTAGGCGGACAGCGTTACCTCATCACCCAACGCGACATTTAACGCAACTACGAGACGGGTATCTGCCGGTGAGCTCAGTGCTGGTTTGTCGGCTTGCGCCTCAATGTCCTCTATGATGATCACATCGTTAGACAAACTGACCGCACCTTGTGGCAATTCTTCAACATTGATAACAGCCATGGGAATATCAATGCCGCCACTGACCCGGATGGTGCCAGGTTGCGCATTGATCTTGATATCGTGATTGACTAGCGATGATTCAATGGGATCGCTTTGCACGTTAAGTTGATCGCCTACCAATGACAGGCTGAGGGTCCACGCATCAAGCTGTTGCCAGTTTGCTGCACCATTCACTGAGACAGTGCCACTATCACTGTTTAGCGTGCCGTCCACTTCGGCACGCTTGCCGTTAATGGAGGTCGCTATGCGGCCGCCGGTTATCGGTAATGGCAGTATCTCCGCGCGCAATACCGGGTTGTCCAGCACCACGTCACCATCAAATCGTGGATCGCTTAGCTGACCGGACAAATCACCGTTGACGCTGATTTTACCGCTTATCTCATCAAAGTCCGGCAGAAAGGCTCTGGCCAGACCCACGTCCAGTCCGCTCAGAGAGATCTTCCCTTCAATCGGTTTTTCGTCCACTGAAGGATCGAGCTGCAATTGAATATCAGCTTGCCCCAGGTTGGCAGAATTTAGCGCCAGCTGCGCATTGACCACGGTGGGGTTTAGTGTGGTTTGCAGCGTCAGCTCGTCATAGTTGAACTTAACGATATTCTGAGCAGGATCAACAATCTGAGCTCCACCATCACTAACACGAGCATTAATTGCGGCAGAGAATCCACCGGGTTGTCCGTCACCCCAACTGACGGTCGAATCCAAAGCCAGGGAGCCTTGCAAGGTGGTATCTGCCGGGAGAAATGGGTTCAAGCGATTCAGCGCGTACTGGTCGAGTGACACGGTGGCGGTGCCATTGGCCTCAGCCAGAACCTGCTCCTGCAGGCAAAGATGACTGCCTTCAGTGACCCAGCAGTGCGGGTCCAAGGCGAATTTTTGCTGCGCATTGTTCCAGGCCACAGCAGTCGGTTGTTCCAGCTTGATGGTGTGTGCCGGTATATCGAGCGTGACACTATCCAGACGACCGGTCCAGTTGAGCGCATCATCCAGTGCCCCAGTTGTGCTCAGATCGATGGCGGTGGCGCTGGGTCCGTCTGCAAACAGAGTCAGCGCATGGGCATTGCGTTGACCACTAAGCGCTACCCGCGTATTGCGCACGACCTGCTCGCCAGATTGCAGGCTACCCATAGCCAATTGCAGTTCGCTGTCTTTAACAAAGAGTTCCTGAACAGATGCTTTGATACTCAATCCTTGTATCAGTAGGTCGTTGTACTTGATAACAGTGGAGCTAGCCGTGAGATCAATATCGGGTGTGGCCAATGGACCTTGCAAATCAAGGGTTGCGTCAAACCCACCGGCAAGCTGTGGCACGAGGTTCTGTAATTCTGGCAGCTTTATGTCGGCTTGCAGATCCCAGCGTTCGTTGATTTGGCCGCTGGCATCGATTCGGTTGTTGCCGTCATTGAGTTTAAGCACATCGACAAGCCAGATATTATCCAACCCCTTGGAAAAGGTGGTATTGAATTCGAAGGGAAATTCTCGCAGCAAGCCACTGATGGATGCATTGGGAACATCAAGCGTCCATTGACCATTGTCAACATAACCGTTGGCCTCCAGTGTGCCGCCCAGATTGCCGGTTAGGTCCGGTAGCTGCAACGCGGGGTTAAGCCCGTTCAGCAACCATTGGGTTTGCCACTCAAGTTGCTCTTTCCAGGCTAGGTTAAATTTGCCCGTTGCGGTACCATCCAGAGCTTTAATAACAATGTCTGGCAGTGTTAAGCGTTCGGTATTGACCAGTCCGTTTATGTCCAGCGTGGTGCTAGGTATCTGTTCACCATCAATGTGCGTGTTTAATGCCAGCTTGTAGTCATCGAGTGTGCCGCTGAGCGTCACCTGTGTATCGTTGGCCAAAACTTGTGTTCTGGAGGTTACGGGCCATCCCAACGCGTCACTGGTCAGCGTAAAGCTTGCCGGCAAGTCTTTTTCCAATACCTGCGCTGTGCCCGTGAGCGTTGCCTGTACAGTGCCGTTGACCTGCGTATCAACATTGAGATGACGCACTGTGTTGTTCAGCTGTATATCGACCGTGACAGGTTGTTCACCATCACCTTCAGGTATTGTTGTCGGCAGGATATCGGGTGCGTGCAGTGTTATTGAGAGATCCACCGGGTAATCACCGTCAAGCGTAACGCTACCCTGCGCGTTGGCTGTATAGTCCAGATAACGAAGCGCCAGCTTATTCAGGTTGACATGATTGCTATCATTGTTGATCGACAGGTGAATATCATGGAGCACGTGTGCCGGTGCATCGCCAGGCAGTTGGACGCTAAGCTGCTTGATCAATAGGTCGTCTACATGTGCATTGACCGGTAGCGCTATGGTTGGTAGCTCTATAGCACCTGTTGACTCCGCTGCCGTACTGTCGGTAGCAAAAGTCTCAATGTGTAATTTATCAATTGCAATACTGTCAACACATAGTGTGCGTTTGATCAGACACGTAAGTTGCCATTGACTGTTCAGTCCTTGTGCATCTATGGCAATTGAATCATTTTCGAAGTGCAGTCGATCGCTGTTAATACCCTCTAAGAGATTGCCAGATACCGCACCCATATCCAGGCTTTTAATGCGTGTTGATGCTTGGGTGCTCGTGAATGAGAATCCGCTGTCAGTGCCCAGCAGGTAGTAGGCTACTGCCATCATGATAAGTACCATGAACAGCAATGACAGCGACACGCCAATGAGCCACTTGAAAAGGCGATTCATTATAAATCCGGTCCGAGCGACAGG
>CALKXZ010000003.1 GCA_938003775.1 uncultured Granulosicoccus sp.
GGTGTCGGTGTCGGTGTTGGTGTTGGTGTTGGTGTTGGTGTTGGTGTTGGTGTTGGTGTTGTCGTACCATAGACAGCATCCAGATCCCATTTTGGGCCAAGCATTAAACAGCCTCTACTGCCAATATCGACACGACCAGGACATGCATCTGGGTCTTCATCTCCGGCATCATTCGCTGGACCGTTACCACATTGCACATCGTTATACGGGATACGCCCACTCTTACGACCCTCACCCAATCTCGCTTTTATATCAGCGCAGATCTGAGGGATTTTTTTCTTCCCAACAGGCGTGTTGTAGCTTAGGTCTCTTGCCCCGTGATCGAAACCATTGCTGTCACAGTAACAACGACCATCGACCGCATAACTGTCTTTCCAGCCTGGTTTTGGATTCCACTGAGCGTTGGCGGTATTGGCAACGGCAAAAAAAGTCATGCCTGCGAGAAGCACATATTTGAGCATTATTTTTGTTATTCCTTCCAGTCGAGTCAGAGCAGTGCTTCCTGCCTGTGCCATGTCATCAGAGTGAGAGCTGCGCGTGCTTCCTGCCGCTTGAGTACAGCGAAGTGTAAACGATCGCTGATTAAGAAATAATGACATGTGCTTTCAGCCTGTCATATATCATCTGAGTAATAGTGAATTCCTTGTAATGCTCGGCTCATTACTTTGTGAAGTTGTCGATGTTTCTGATTGACCACAACCCTATCGGCTTTTTATGCAAGCGTTAAGTGAGTAAAGCTTCCAAGTTGAAATTACCCGCTATTCGCAAGGTATGTAATTCAAAATCTAAAAGTACATGGGTATAGAAGCGCTTATCAGAAGCCAACTATTTTTTGGGAAAATAGCCTCTTCGCTGAGGCTAGCAAAAATTCATCCCGATAGTGCCCAGCAGCGACAGATAAACCTACTGGCGCTCCATTGATAACGATTAACGGTATGGATATCTCCGGCATACGTCCTACGCCCGCGAAGGATGTGATTGCCATGGTTCTGTCATAAAAATCAGCAACACCTTCTGTGTTATTTAGTGAGTCTTTTAATGGGGCGATGGTTGGCGTAGTTGGGTATAAAAACAGGTCACTCCGTTGGGTAAAGCTGAGTATTTTTGTGTACAACTTTTCACACTCTTTCAGCGCATCATTAATCCCTGTACGATCAAAATTTCTAACTCTGTCGTAGGCAGCTGAAAAACACGGACCTTTTTCCGGAGAAAAGATCTCGACCCATCCGCCGACAGTATTCATAAATTCAGCCGATTGCAACACCCTCAGTGCGTCTGTATTACAGGTACTCAGATCGATATTCTCACCAACGATATCGCTTAGGAAAACTGACCTAGTGGTTAATCCTGCTTTTTCACATACACGATGAATACAACTGCGCACAGCATTGCTAACGTTAACATCTGCCAGGAGAAATGCATCTTCTAATAAATAGATGTTACGTATATCCTCAACCTGCGACGGTTGACTTCGGAGCAACGTGTGCATAACTTTTTCAAGTGTATCAATATCATTGGAAAAAGCACCCACAGTACTGACACTTGGCATGAAAGGCATTACACCTGCTTCAGATATACGGTGTAATGTCGGCCGCATTCCACAAAAACTTGCAGGTACGCGAATAGAACCCGCTGCATCAGTACCAATAGAAAAGTCGACTATTCTGCATGCAACGGCTGAAGCTGACCCACTCGATGACCCTCCCGGTATTCGGTCAGGCACTTTGGGATTGATTGGGGTGCCATAAAAATAACTCTGCCCCTCCAAACTGTATGTATATTCATCAGCAATGCTCTTTCCTACACAGGTTGCCCCTGCTCCTATTAGCTGATCGATACACAGCGCATGACAAGTAGCCTCCTGATGCACAGCTCTCCACGCATGACTACCGAATGAGGTCTTATAGCCCGCAATGTCGATATTATCTTTAACAGCAAAACTCAGTCCGTCTAACAGACCAGATCTGTGTGGCTTCAGGCAAAAGGCTTCAGCAAATGCGCCAGAAGTTGCAAAGCTGTAGGTATTTCCAGTCATTCCATGGCTTAATCTGACTATTGATGATTCATATATTGCGTAATCTTGTCCGAGTTTGCCATAGGCGTCACTCGTGACCTATCAAAATAGTCAACGCATAAATGGTAAATTATTGCTTGCTGTAGGTACTAACTCACTGACGTATCGGCTCACTGTCGTACTGGAAATCGGGCGTCACAAGCAAAACCAGGTAGGCGCGCTTGGCAGTTTACCTGTCGAGAATGCACCAAATGGGTGCTTAGCTTAGCGACCCATGAAACTCAAGCACCTCTTAGTACGTCTATTTTGACAATGCTTCCCAGGCCGCGTCCGACGCGACCTTATACGTTTCCCAGTTACCATCTGTCCAACGCGTGCGACCGCGCGCTGCGTAGAACAGGTAAAGCTGATCATCAAATATCTCCCAGTGCGTACCATCGGTTCGAATCAACCCCTCTCCCAGACTTAGAGCATTTGCACAATGACCGTTGTAAGCTGGAGAATATTGCTCCGGGTTTGCAGCAAATAGTTCGCTGCTCTCTTTCGACAGAAACCGCCACTTAGCCCCCTTGTACTCAACGGTGTAGCTTTTCACACCTTCAACCGAATCGGCCTGTGGGTCTCGATCAATTTGGTGATAGGCCACCGTGTCATGACCACCGATGGCAACGCCGCCAAGTCGAGATTTAGAGACCGGTTCAGCCGACATAGCAGCCGGACTAAGTGCGCCTGACACCACGGCTAGTAACAGAGTCAGTAGAGGTAAATAGGTTTTCATCAGTCAGTGTTCAGATTAAGCAGTGCTCATTTTGACAGAGACGGTACCAAAAGGTTGCAAAATGGTACAAATCAATGAACCACATAAAAACTGTCAATGGCGTCCACTGCTGTGTGAAACGCGATTCGGCAGTCTACTGACGCTGTAGGCTTGACCTACACCTAATCAGCAAGCTTGACCCACACCTAGGCAGCAGGCCTGGCCCACACCGCCGTGTCATGAAACACGGCCCCACCATCTGGCTTACCGGGTTCGCTGCTGATGAGTGTATTGATACCCAGGCCACCAGCAAAATCTTTATTAGGCCACAAACTTTCGACAATCACTGTGCCTGGCTGAACACCGTCAAACGACTGCGCAGGCAGCGTGACTTCACCGAGCGCATTGCCCAAGGTGACTAGTGCGCCGTCAACCAGTCCGTATCGGATCAGATCGTCAGGATGGATAAGCGCCTGCGGTTTTTTTTCCATCCGCCGGCTGGATGCTGTCTCAGTAAAACTGGTGTTTAGAAACTGTCGCGCCGGGGCTGCCACTAATCGAAGTGGACAGTGATCCGATGCCGCATCTATGACCTCCCAGTGATCGGGGAAGGTTGGCATTCCGTCACTGTGCTTTCCCACTCGGCTCCAGTCAGGTGAAAAATGAAACCGTTTGTCAGGGGTACCAAAACCCGTTAAAAAATTCGCCGATTCAAATGTCTCGTGCGCACAGTCATGGCCCCCTTGTTCGACCATCGTGTTGTAGTCAGGTAGGTTTGATGCGCTCAACAATTGTTCAATTAGTTCGACTTCACTCATGTCAAAGCCTGGGTGCACCAAACCCAGACGAGAGGCAAGCGCTTGTAGCACGTGATGATTGCTGCGGCATTCACCAGGGGCTTCGATTAACTTAGGTCCAACCTGCAAGTGCGTATGTCCACTGGCGGTGTATATGTCATCGTGTTCCAGGAACATCGTCGCAGGCAGAATGATGTCAGCGTACTGAGCGGTTTCGGTCATAAACTGTTCATGTACGACGGTAAACAGATCATCTCGGGCAAGTCCGGCTAAGACTTTCGTTGTATCGGGTGCAACAACAGCTGGGTTGGTGTTTTGAATCAAAAGCGCTTCAATGGCAGGCCCCCCTTGCAAGTCAGCAGCATTACCTGTTAGTGCAGGACCAATACGCGACTGATCGATGACCCGTGTATCGCTCGGTATGTCCAACCCCTTGATCAGGGTTCGGTCCAGATCATATATAGAGGCATTACCGTACAAGGCTCCGCCGCCTGGGTACTGCCACGCGCCACTCACAGCCGGCAAGCAACTGGCCGCGTGCATATTGACTGCACCGTTACGCGAACGTGAAAATCCGTAGCCCAAACGCAGGAACGATCGTTTTGTTCGCCCGTATAAGCGCGCAAACTCAATGATCTGTTCAACTGCCAGTCCGGTAATCTCAGCAGCCCACTGTGGTGTGCGGGTTTTCAGATGCGCACGAAGCTCTGCAGGCCTATCTGTGTGAGCGGCCATATAGTCATTATCAGCCAGGTTTTCCTCGAACATCACGTGCATGACTGCACAGGCCAATGCACCATCGGTTCCGGGGCGCAACATAAGATGCAGGTCTGCCTTTTGTGCAGTTTTGGTTCGGTACGGGTCGATCACGACGAGCTTGGCGTCGTTTAATCGTTTTGCTTGAGCCACGTGATGCATCACATTAACCTGCGTGCTGACCGGATTTCCACCCCATACAACAATCAGCTCACTTTCTTTCATCAGCCGCACGTCACTGCCGCTCTTCACACCGGCACCGGCTTTAAAACCGGCATCTGCCAGTGCTACGCAGTAGGTTGAATGTTGCCTGGACGTACCGTAAGCATGGCGAAATCTGTCAAGCCCATCACGCTGCACCAAGCCCATGGTGCCCGCGTAGTGAAACGGCCAGATAGCTTCAGCACCACTGGTCTTGCGAATACGCTCGAACTGCTGCGCAATGGTATCCAGAGCTTCGTCCCAACTGATACGTGCAAATTCAGAACCGGTAGCACGACGCGCTGAAGCCTTGTTACCTATACGCTTCAACGGATGCATCAATCTATCCGGGTGATGCACCCGTTCGGCGTAACGCGATACCTTGGCACAGATAACCCCTTGCGTGTAGCTGTGATCCTTAGCACCGTATACGCGGCCTATGGTCGTCTCGTTGAGAACTTCTATGTCCAGCGCACACACGCTAGGACAATCATGTGGGCAAGCGCTTCGCCTACGGGTTGTCATCAGTTGTTACCTGCACGTGTTACTAGCATTTCAAAGAAACGAGCTACCGCTTCAGCACCTGGGTCAGTTACGCCTTGCAATGCGGCTTCAGGTACATAAGCTGAACGTCCTGAGCGCGCACGAGTCATGGAGCCTGTTTTATTGGCACCGACACGTGCAGCGTTTGCCGCCTGCTGCAAATTACCGGTATCGATCAGTGTGTCCAATGCTGGCAGCAGCGCATCGATCATGGTTCGGTCACCTAGCTCAGCACCACCGTAGCTCATCATGCGCTCAACCCCTTTTCGTAGTGCGACAACAGGTGTTGCACCAGATCGCGATGCATCACTGGCAGCAGAAAACATAATTGCCAGCAGTACACCACTGGAACCACCCATAGAAACTGACAGTTGATCACTGAGTGCACGCAACAATGCTGCTGTATCTGCCAACGGTAGTTTTTCGATGGAGTCTGTCAGGTTAAGCGCAGCTTGAGCAAGTGTTGAACCTGTATCGCCATCGCCGACCTTGGCGTCCAGCGCATTCAGGTCATCCCGCATGGCACCAAAAGCACGACAGCTGTCTGTCAGCAACTGCTTGATGGCATCGTCATGGCTGGCCAGCGTATTGGTCCGTTGCAGGCCCGCAGGTAATGGCTGAATATCGACAGCGGTCACCGCTTGACAGCCTGGCCATGCAGCACAATCCACGGGGGCTTGTAACGCCTCAAGCCAGTCCGCACGGGCGGGAAGTAATGAGACGCTCAGTCCGTGCATATCCAGCGACGTCATCATGGGCGCAGGTCCTATGACGGCCTTTACGTGCTCACCTTGGGTGGTCTCCAGTAACGTTTTTTGCACCGTCAGCATTTCCAATGGTGTCGCACCGCCGAGATTATTCAGCAGCAATATATGCCCGAGCGATACATCCTGACCCGCCGTTAATGCTTGTATCAATGTGCCACACACCGCCAGGGCCGTGGTGAAATCAATCAATTGCACACCCGGCTCACCGTGAATGCCCAGCCCCAGTTCAGCTTTACCAGCTGGAACTCGTGCATCTTTCTCGTTACCGGGTACTGTGCAATTGTCCATGGCGACACCATAGCTTCGGGCAGCATTGGCAACTTCCCGAGCAGCACTTGCCACCACTGACAGTGGCTCACCACGCTCTGCTAAGTGGCCTGCTATTTTGTGAACAAACAACGTACCCGCAACGCCACGAGGTTGCGGTAAGTCGGGCAATGCAATGTCATCACCGACCACGACCATTTCCACCTGTTTGCCCATCGCCTTAGCTCGCTCTGCCGCTAGGCCAAAATTGAGACGATCACCAGTGTAATTTTTTACGATGAGTAAACATCCAGCGTCACCAGTCACAGCTAAAATACCGGCAAGCACAGCCTCCACACTGGGTGAGGCAAACACTTCCCCGCAAATCGCAGCGCTGAGTAACCCGTTACCGATAAAGCCTGCGTGCGCCGGCTCGTGACCTGATCCACCACCAGATACAAGCGCTACTTTATTGCCGTCTACATGGCGCTTGTAAACCACCTTGATGTGCGGGTAGCCATCCAATCTGCTTAATGGTTGTGTGCGCAATAATCCATCCAACGCATCAGTCACCAGTGTCTCTGTGGAGTTTATGAATTGAGCCATTATCAGTTTTCTCTAACGCTAACCCGCGTAAGTGGCGAGTGTGATTACCTAAGTCTACAAACGTAACGGAACACAAATTCTGTGCACACCTGAGAAACTGCCAACAATCGCTACCCGCTAGACTCGATTGCCCGCCTCATCAAAATACAGCGCATTCCTGGCACGTACATGCAACGTAGAGCCGGGTTGTACACGGTATTCAATATCTCCATCGCCCAGCGTAACCAGACGGTGCTCACCAATGCTCAGATGTAAACGGTTCTGATCACCTAGAAACTCCACTCTATCGAGCTTGGCTACTGTGTCAAGCGCAGACGCATCAGACTGAGGGAGGTCTCTGCCAATTGCGTCAGGAGCGCCACTTGTACCCGTAGTCTGCGTATCCATCACATCCAAATGCTCCGTGCGAATGCCCATGATACTGGCTAAATCTGGCGCTTTTATACCCGCTATTGCCTGTACAGGCAGTAGATTGATCGTCGGCTGACCCAGTCTTGCAGCCACATGTATGTTCAACGGGTTTTCATAGATTTCCCGAGGTGTCCCCAACTGTACTAGCTGACCATCATTAAGGATGCCGATTCTATCAGCCATGGTCATCGCCTCGATCTGGTCATGGGTGACATATAAGAGCGTTGCACCCAGCTCAGTCTGTATACGTTTGAGTTCAACGCGCAAGTCTCCGCGTAACTTGGCATCCAGTGATGACAAAGGTTCATCCATCAAAAATATAGCCGGATCCCTAACCAGAGCACGACCGATTGCTACGCGCTGCATTTCACCACCAGACAATGCGGTGGATCGGTTATCCAGCTTATGATCGATCTGTACCAATTGCGCGACGTATTCAACGCGTGCGTTGATTTGCACAGCGTTCAAATCATGGGCTGGTGACTTGAGTGGAAACGCCAGGTTATCGCGCACGCTTAAGTGCGGGTACAGTGAATACTGTTGAAAAACGAAAGACACATCACGCTGCGACGGCGCCGACGTCGTCATATCTTGACCACCAATGAAAACAGTACCCTGGTCAGGCTTTTCCAACCCTGCAATCAATCGCAACGTGGTGGATTTGCCAGCACCTGTCGGTCCAAGCAAGACAACAAATTCACCGTCCGCTATATCGATACTCAGCTCAGTGATCGCCGACACCTTTCCGAAGCGCTTACTCACTGATCTTAGCGATACATCAGCCATCGAGCTGCTCCCGCATGTGTTGAGGAGTACGTTCTGTTGCCAATGCCTTACCTGACTGGGCATCGAACACTGATAGACTATCAGTCGCAAAATCGAGCCCAACGTTGTCACCGATGGTATAGCTCTGGTGTGATGGCACACGCGCCTTCAACAAACCGTGTACTGTGTCAATCGTGAGTATTTGGTTGGTACCCAAGTACTCAGAACCGTAAACAGATCCGCGCAATGCTGACTGATCACTGATGAGTAAATGCTCAGGACGAACGCCAACAGCCTTATTGCCAGGCTCCGCGGCATTGATCAACGCAGGCAGTTGTACCGCGTTGCCACCTAGACTAACCGACGCACCTCCCGGCGCCAAAGCGCTATTGAAGTGAATAAAATTCATAGACGGTGAACCAATAAAGTCAGCCACATACATCGTCGCTGGATGCTGGTATATATCATCGGGAGTTCCGAATTGCTCGATGATGCCGTGGTTCATCACCGCAATCTTGTCAGCCATTGACATGGCCTCCAATTGGTCATGGGTAACATACACAGTGGTTGCATTGATTCTATCGTGCAGGTCACGCAACTCGTTGACCATTAAGTCCCTGAACTCTGTATCCAGCGTGCCTAAGGGTTCATCCATTAAAAAACAATCTGGACGTCGTACAATCGCACGTCCCAGCGCAACTCTTTGCCGGTCGCCACCGGCAAGCCCGGATACGGACTTGTCCAGTATGTGATCAATCCGCAACAGGCGAGCAGTTTCCTCAACACGCTGCTTAATCTCCTTGCGCGGCATTCCCATTGCCTTCAGAGGAAACGCCATGTTCTTACGAACATTCATGTGTGGGTAGAGCGCGAACAACTGAAACACAAAAGCGATATCCCGCTCCCGGGCACGCTGATAGGTAACATCCTTGCCACCCAACATAATACGACCACTGGTGGGCAGCTCTAGTCCAGCGATCATGCGCAAGGTGGTGGTTTTGCCACAACCAGAGGGCCCCAACATAACGAAAAAATCGCCATCATCTACGACAAAGTCAGACTGGCGAACCGCGACGAAATCGCCAAAGGTCTTATGCAGTTTTTCTACGCGTATCTGCGCCATCGGTGTGTGGGGTCGCCTACGTTATTCGGGAAACTTGGACACAACGATGAACATAAGCGTGCCAACCAACAGTGTAATGAATGAATAGGTGTATAGGATCATGACAAACGGCTGGAAAAGCATGATAAACCCTAACGCAATAATCAGTGTGGCTAGATTCTCCATGATGCCGCGCCTTAACAAACGTGGCCAACGCGCGTCATCGACACAGTTTTTGTTACCAGCGCTTGGGTTAGTCGTGCTGCCTGGCTGACTCATTTGCGCACTGCTCCAAAGGTAATGCCGCGTAACAATTGCTTGCGTAACAGAATAGTGAAAACCAAAATAGGTACAACGAAAATGGTGGTACCAGCGGCCACTGCCGGCCAGTCTAAACCTCCTTCACCGATGATAGTGGGTATAAACGGTGGTGCCGTTTGCGCGCTACCAGAGGTAAGCAACACGGCGAACGCATATTCGTTCCACGCAAAAATCAGACAGAAAATAGCCGTGGCTGCAATACCAGTCGTTGCCTGCGGCAAGACAACTTTCCAAAACGACTGCAAGCGGGTGTACCCATCGATCATGGCCGCTTCTTCATACTCGCGCGGTATCTCGTCCATAAATCCCTTGAGTAACCACACCGCCAGTGACACATTGACTGCAGTGTACAAAAGAATCATACCCAGTGCGGTGTCCGACAAACCCAACTTGCGGTACATCAAGTAGATGGGAACCGCCACCGCAATGGGCGGCATCATACGCGTGGAGAGAATGAAAAACAGCAGATCATCAGCCAGAGGAACTTTGAAACGCGAGAACCCGTAGGCCGTTAGCGTACCGAGAAACACCGCCAGTATGGTTGAGCCAAAGGCGATGATCAGAGAATTTTGAAACCGTGGCCAGTAGTTGGACTTGCCGACAATAACCATCTGCCGTTTGCGAGTAATCTCCTCACAGATACCTTCAGGT
Organism: uncultured Granulosicoccus sp.; assembly: GCA_938003775.1. Lineage (GTDB taxonomy): Bacteria > Pseudomonadota > Gammaproteobacteria > Granulosicoccales > Granulosicoccaceae > Granulosicoccus. Next base: position 9,938 of record CALKXZ010000003.1, read on the forward strand.
GGACCCAGTGCTGCCACATACTCACGAGTTTGCCGGGAGCGCGTGGTAAACAAATTGCAATAACCCTCAAGCGTTGGTTCGAACACAATCTTGGGTGGGTAGCTAATAGAATCCGGTGGAGACTTAAAGCCTGTGATAACAATCCAAAACAATGGAATCATCGTGATTAGCGCATACAACACAACCAGTATGCTAGCGACAGATTTTGACGTATTAGACGGCTCTACTACCGAATGTGCAGCATTGCTACTCATCAACACGCCTCGATGGTGGACGTCATCGCTGCTTCACTCGATTCAAGGCCTTCACATAGATGTTGGCAAGACCAAAAACCGCGACAAATAATATGATGGCAAACGCCGAAGAATAGCCGGTACGCCATTTCTCAAATGCTTCGCGCTTCAGTGTAATGGAAGCCACTTCAGTGGTTGAGCCAGGCCCACCACCGGTAAGCAGCGTGACCATATCGAACATCTTAAAGTTCTCAATACCGCGGAACAACACAGCTAGCATAATAAATGGCAATGCCATAGGTAGCGTGATGGACCAAAACCTTCGCCAATTAGAGGCTCTATCAACTTCAGCGGCTTCATAAATATAATCCGGTATTGAGCGCAAGCCTGCCAGACAGATCAACATAACGTATGGCGTCCACATCCAAGTGTCCACAATGACAATTGCCCAGGGTGCAAGATCAACCGACCCAAGCATCTGGAACGATGAAGGTTCAGCACCGGTGAAGAAAGTGACAATATAATTGAATAGACCTATTTGCGGCTGGTACAAAAACCGCCAGAAGTTTCCTACAACAGCCGGTGACAACATCATGGGTATCAGTATGATCGTGGTCCAAAATGCATGACCACGAAACTTGCGATCTATCAGGTAGGCCAGTGCAAAACCGATAAGGGTTTGCAGAAAAATAGTCCAAAACACGAAATGGGCAGTTGCCTGCATGGCCAGCCAGATGTCCGGGTCTGTCAGGATACGCTCGTAGTTTCGTAAGCCGACGTCTTTAACCACGGCATTCAGACGATTCGCCTTGTAGTTGGTAAACGACAACTTCACCGCCCAAATTAGCGGGAATATATTAATAGCCAGCAACAGAATAATGGTGGGCGCAATAAACCACCAGGCCACGGCACGGTCAGACAACCCCTTAATAGAGCGCGACATACGCGCCGGGGTAAGCGCCGCTGCTTTATCAGCCGAGCGTTCGAGTATGGAAGATTTGGCTTGTGCCACAACTGTATTTTAAGGTGTTTAACCGACCGTGGAATGAGGCGCTAAGGCGGTGACGAATCGACTTGTGGCACACACGACATACATCGATACCACAAGCCGACCGTTACCTGTTTACGGGTTAGCCCAAAGGCTTACCCAAAACTTAACCCAGTCAGGCGTCCGGGCCTAAGTCCAGGCTAGAGCTTACCTTCGTCCTCAAACACTTCAGTCCAGTCCTCTATCAACAGATTCAGCGCCTCTTCGGCTGTTCCCTTATCAGCCACAATGTAGTCATGCAGACGCTTTTGCATCGCGGCCAGCAATTCTGCATACGCAGGTTCCTGCCAAAAGTCCTTGACCTGATTCATCGCGGTCAGAAAGTCACCAGCAAATGGCTGCGAGTCTTTGAACGATGGATCGTTCAGCACAGCGTTATGAACCGCGTATCCACCTAGAGACCACCACTTCGCTTGTGTTTCTGGCTTGGCAAACCATTTGATGTACTGCAACGCACCGTCCATGTTATCGGTATAGGACACCACGGAGATACCTTGGCCACCCAGTGTTGAACCAGCGATATTTTGTGCAGGATTTACAAAAAAACCAATCTTATCGCCACCCACGTTCTCATCCTTCACTAGCCCTGGGAAGAATGCAAACCAATTCATTGCCATAGCAACTTGTCCAGACTTGAAAGCATCAAGACCTTCACCCATGTAGCTGTCGGTATAACCTGGCGGCTGACAGCATTTATACAGCTCTTTGTAGGCTTCAAGTCCAGCAATGGCGTCAGCCGAATTGACCGCACCTTCCATGTCGTAGCTACCGGGCGTGTTTTCATATTTAAACCCGTAGGGATACATAGCAGAGGTTGCTCCCATGGTGATACCTTCAGAGGCGCGCTCAGTAAAAATCGCCGAACCGAACACTTTGTTGCCGTCTATTTCGCGGTTGTTGAAAAAAGTGGATGTTTCTATCAGTTCATCCCACGTGGTCGGTGCAGCCAGGTCTCGTCCGGTTTTCTCCTTGAATTCTGCCTGCAAGTCAGCTCGCTCAAACCAGTCCTTACGATAGAACCAACCGTTGGCATCACCCATGGCTGGCAACGCCCAATAGTTGGGCGTTCCTTTGGGCCAGGTTGAATAAGCCTCAACCGCTGCCCCGGCGAAATCGTCCATTGATATGCCTTCGGCATCAAAGAATTCGTTGAGTTTGACATAGTGCTGGTTTTCAGCAGATCCACCCAACCACTGACTATCACCAATTAGCAGGTCACACAATTTGCCACCCGAATTTAGCTCATTGAGAATACGGTCAGCAAAATTGGGCCATGGTGTAAATTCAAAATTCATTTTGATGCCGGATTCTGTTTCGAATTCCTTGGACATCTCTACCAGTGCATTAGCTGGGTCCCAAGCCGCCCAGCATAGTGTGAGTTCGTTTGATTGTGCCTGTGTGGTCATCGATGCTGCGCTGGCCACCAGTGCCAGCATAGCGCCCTTGATTACTTGCATATGTCCTCCGACAAAGTCATGGTTTCAAGCAATACCTTGTTGTGCACAACATGCGACAACAACTAAGGTCTTTCTTAAAGATCAAGCGTCTTCCAGACACCGCCTTCGAGTGACGAATTAACTACAGCCGACACAAAAGCAACGCCTTTCAGACCATCATGAACGGTGGGAAGCAGGCTTGTAGCCGGTGGTGATTCCCCTCGCCTGGCACCGATAATGGCATGAGCTGCGTCGGTATACAAATTAGCGAAGCCCTCCAGATAGCCTTCTGGGTGACCGCCAGGTATGCGTGTGCCAGCGTTCGCAGCATCATTAGCACCGCTGCCACCGCGGGTTAGCAGTTGTTTGGGTTGGCCAAGTGGTGTAAACCACAGATAATTCGGATCTTCCTGACTCCATTCAATACCACCTTTGTGTCCGAATACGCGCAGACGCAACGCGTTCTCACAACCCGCAGCCACCTGGCTGGACCAGAGCATACCTCGCGCTCCACCCGCATAGCGCAGCATGACATGTGCATTGTCATCCAGCTGTCGCCCTTCCACATAGGTCTGGATATCAGCGCATAACGATTCAAGCTCTAGCAGCGACACAAAAGCTGCAAGATTGAACGCGTGAGTGCCAATATCGCCGATACAACCACCCATCCCTGAACGGGCCGGATCGGTTCGCCAATCGGCCTGCTTCTGTCCACTGTCCTCCAGTTTGGTCGCCAGCCAGTCCTGCGGATACTCCACCTGTATAACGCGAATATCACCCAATAAGCCCTGTTGCACCATCGAACGCGCCTGACGAATCATGGGATAACCGGTGTAGTTGTGCGTCAGTATGAAGTGAGCGCTCGACTGCTCTGCAACGGCAACCAAAGCTTTTGCATCTGCCAGCGATGAGGTCAGTGGTTTGTCACAAATGACATGAATTCCATGTTCTAGAAATGCTTTTGCGACGGGAAAATGCAGGTGGTTAGGCGTCACGATACTCAGCGCTTCAATACCATCGTCGCGCGCGGCTTCCTGTTCCGCCATATCCATAAAACTGGTGTACGTGCGACTTTCATCGACGCCCAGATCTGCTGCAGAGGCGTATGATTTTTGCGCGGTGGATGAAAACGCACCCGCTACCAGCTCATAGTGATCATCGAGTCGGGATGCCATACGATGCACCGCGCCAATAAATGCGTCTCGGCCCCCACCCACCATGCCCAAACGAATACGCTCAGGCCGGGCCGCAGTTTTCGGGATTGTGGTGGCATCTGTCGGTTGGCTGTTACTCATCGCCTAGTCCTCGATGCCCAGCATACGCCGATTGGCCGCCTCATCGGCTCCGCCATCAGCAAAATCATCAAATGCTCGCTCTGTGACTCGGATTATGTGCTCAGAGACGAACTTCGCACCTTCCCTGGCCCCATCTTCCGGATGCTTTAGGCAACATTCCCACTCCACAACCGCCCAACCGTCAAAATCATAAGCCGCCAGTTTGGAAAAAATACGCTTGAAATCGACCTGGCCATCACCGAGGCTGCGAAAGCGACCCGCCCGATCAACCCAGTTCTGATACCCCGAATAAACACCCTGCCGACCTGTCGGATTTAACTCAGCATCCTTCACATGGAACAGGCGAATGCGCTCATGATAGATGTCAATGTTATCCAGGTAATCCAGGTGCTGCAAAACGTAGTGAGAAGGGTCATACAGCATGTTGCAACGCGGGTGATTATTCAGCCGCTCTAAAAACATTTCGAATGTCACACCATCATGCAGGTCTTCACCCGGATGGATCTCGTAACACACGTCCACACCACAGTCATCGGCCTTGTCCAGTATGGGTTTCCAGCGCTTTGCCAGTTCATCAAATGCGGTTTCCACCAAACCAGCGGGGCGTTGTGGCCAAGGATAGACATACGGCCATGCCAACGCGCCAGAAAAGGTCGCATGGGCTGAGATTCCCATGTGCGCAGAGGCCTGAAGCGCTTTCATGAGCTGATCCACTGCCCAGGCTTGCCGCGCTTTTGGGTTACCGCGAACTTCAGGGGCGGCAAAACCGTCAAACGCCTCATCGTAGGCGGGATGGACGGCTACCAGTTGGCCTTGCAGATGCGTTGACAATTCGGTGATTTCAACGCCGTTAGCGCGCGCTACGCCAGCTAACTCATCACAATAGTCCTTGGATGTGGCCGCCTTGTTCAGATCGATCAAGCGTGCATCCCAGCTTGGTAGCTGTACTCCTTTGTAGCCACAATCAGCAGCCCATCGAGTGATGGCATCCCAGGAGTTGAACGGTGCCTCATCGCCCGCAAACTGAGCCAGAAAAAGCGCAGGACCTTTGATATTTTTCATTGCTATGCCTCTTGGATGTGGGATCGAGCCTAAGCGAAAACGCGGGAGCCGACAAGGCTCATTACACGCGCATGATTCTGCTCAAATAGCCCCACAAAGCTGGGTCTTTGGGCTTTTTACACCTGTCTATAAGTCACCCCGGCATCCGTACTGGTCTCTGACGGGTAAAAGCATTTTCGCCCACTTACATGGGTTACCATAACCGCTAACTAACACTGGACGAGACGCTGGCAACGTTGCCAACCGGGCGGGAGAAGGCTGTGACCCGTATCTCAACATGCCAATGTTGCACAGATAGTGCTCGCAAATAGCGAAAAATTACCGGATTTACACGCGCTCATGGCCGCATTCATCTGTTAATTTGCCCAATGCCAGCTTGCACAGGATGTGATGCTAAACAGACCCGACATGAATAGAAATACCGTGCAAAAAGCTCCCCTGACTAACGAATTTGTTCGACTCCGAAACCTCGTGCTGGCGCTGCTGGTTGCTCTATCGCTACAAGCCTGCAGCGACGGCGGCGTGGTGGTGGGTGATGTGCAGAGCGGCGGAGGCGGATCGGGCGTTCCTGGTGGCATACAGCCCGGAGAAGAGCTGAGCGAACCTGAGGGCAACAACCCAACAGGCGCGCCTCCACCAACCACTAGCGTGTCCAATCTGAACGCCGCCGATGTTGCCGCCTCCCGGTTCTTGAATCAGGCAACCTTTGGCCCCACTCCTGAGACCATTGCTCAGCTGCGCAGTAAACCCAGTTTTGCGGCATGGATAGATGAGCAAATAGCCCTGCCCGTGTCTGTGACTGAACCGTACACACGCGCAAACAGTAACAACAGTAACGGTGCCGCCCGCCACGAAGCCTGGTGGAACAACGCCCTGAATAGACCTGATCAGTTGCGACAACGTGTCGCGTTTGCGTTAAGTCAAATCTTTGTGGTATCCGACCTAGATTCTCTGCTGGCCAACAATCAATACGGCATGGCCAGCTACTACGACATGCTGAGTCAAAATGCGTTTGGTAATTATCGGCAATTACTAGAACAGGTCACACTGCACCCTGTAATGGGTGTTTACCTGAGTATGGTGCGCAACGAGAAAGCCAACCCAGCCGAAAACATCCGACCTGACGAGAACTTCGCACGCGAAGTACTGCAACTGTTTTCCATTGGTCTGTATGAGTTAAACACGCGCGGTGAAGCGCTACCGCTGGATAACCCAAGGCCTGCTTACACGCAAAATCAGGTAGAAGAATTTGCCCGCGTATTCACCGGTTGGAATTATGATCTGGTGACATCCTGGGAGGCCACCAATCTGGGGGTTCCCGACATATTCACGGTGCCCATGGTGCCCGATGAACGCTTCCATGATACTGGCTCAAAAACACTGCTGAATGGGCGAGTTGCACCGGCTGGGCTGAGTACACGAGACGATATGCGATTCGCGCTCGATACCATCTTTCAGCATCCCAACGTCGGTGTACTGATATCTAAACAATTGATTCAGCGACTGGTAACCAGTAACCCAACACCTGAGTATATTGAACGAATCGTGGGTGTATTTAACAACAACGGGGCGGGTGAGCGCGGTGATCTGGGTGCGGTAGTTAAGGCTATATTGCTCGACGATGAAGCCCGTAATGGTCACCTGAATAATCCGGACTTCGGTAAGCTTCGTGAGCCTGTCGTTCGTCTTGCGCACGTTTGGCGAGCACTTGATGGCACTCCAGGCCCACTGGCTGAGGGTGTACACAATACTGCTAATTTCGTGCTGTCACGCATCGATGAAATGGGCGGACAAGCCGTCATGCAATCGAAGTCAGTATTCAATTTTTACAAACCTGACCATACTATTATCGCAGGTGGCTCGCGCTTATCACCCGAGCTACAGATTATGTCAGAGGCGAATCTGGCGGCAACCAATAACAACTATCATCATCAAGTTTACCGATTTAATAACCGGTCAAATCTCAATGACGATAACCCACGAGTAACGATAATCGACCTGGAACCGTTGGTCGCCATTGCTGGCGATAGTAACGCCCTGTTGGACTGGTATAACTTGATTTTCTTTTCAGGCAACATGCCCGATGACATGCGCCAGAGCCTGTTTAACTACTTGGCCACACTCGGCGTCTCTGACGCGGAACGCTTTGCGCGTGTTCAGGACAGCCTGTTCATGGTGCTTGTATCACCCCAAGCTCATTTGCAACGTTAGTTCAGGCTAATCATGAATAGTCCAGGCTTGGGTGAACTGCGCCTGCAACAGGTGCAAGCATTGACCAAAATTCACGAGATCTACTATGCGTAATACTGTCGATAAAGAAAAACGCCGTCTGTTGAAAACATTGGCAGCACTACCGATGGGTGCTGGTATATCTATGTTGGCAGGCAACGGATCTGCCCACGCCATGGGATGCGATAGCGCCAAGTCACTGGTCTGTATTTTCTTGGCAGGCGGAGCCGACTCATTCAATATGTTTGTGCCCGGTGGTAGTCGCTACAACGACTACCGCAATTCGCGACGGGAGTTGGCAGTTGCTGAGGCCGACTTACTATCCGTTAACGATGCGTCGCAGGGCAGCTTTGGGTTCAATAAGCAACTACCCAGTTTTGAACGGCTATACCGTGAGAACAGACTAACCGTATTAAGCAACACCGGTACATTGATACAACCCACCACCAAGTCAGACTACCTGGGCACCGTGGCGCTGCCCCAATCACTGTTCGCACACAACACGCAACAAAAACTATGGCAGACCGGTGCGGGTATTGTCAGTGGCAGCACCTCATTCGGCTGGGGTGGCGCGATCAGCTCGCATGCAGCCAACTGCAATGGCCGTATTCCGGTTGCACCGGCTTTTTCCATGGGTGGTAGTACAGATTGGCTCGCCGCAGCCAACACCAACTACATCAGCCTGAATGCCGATGTGTCTGTTGAACGTATGTTCGGCTATGACAATATCAGCGACTGGATTCCACCACGTCGACTCAGCGGTGTCGGACGACACCTGGAAGAGCTGATTGCACAAGGCCAGCGAAGTGGCAACCCACTGCTCAATCGTGCCATTGCCAGTGCGATGGGCCGCGCAACCAACGCAACAGCTTCATTGCATTCAGCCATTGGGGCAAATCCGTTGCCACAGATGCGTTACAACGGACGCAACAAGCTTGCTAAGCAGTTGCACTTGGTCGCCAAGCTAATCGCATCCCGTGAGCAGCTGGGCATGCAAAAACAGGTGTTTTTCGTACTCATGGGTGGTTGGGACACACACTCTGACCAGCTACAGCGCCAACCCTTTCTGATGAATGATCTCAACGAAGCGGTGGATGCGTTCCAAAGCACCATAGACAGTATTAATCTGTCAAACAGTGTGACCTCGTTTACTGCTTCTGACTTCGGCCGTACGCTTAGTAGTAATGGAAACGGCACCGATCACGGCTGGGGTGGACACAGCTTTGTCTTCGGTGGCGCAGTCAATGGTGGTCGTGTGATTGGCGACACACCCAACTATTCAACGACCAATAACCAAGATGATGCGGGTGAGGAAGATGGTAGTTTCGCTGGGCGGATCATCCCGAAAATTTCAGTCAGTCAATACGCAGCGACCTTGTCGCGCTGGATGGGTGTCTCTGAAGGTGACCTGAATAACGCGCTGCCCGATCTGCAAAACTTTACCCAGAGGGACTTAGGCATCATGCGCAGCTAAGCGCCTAACTGTCCCACATTACGTTTTCTCCGCTTGCACTTGCGGCTTCCAGCAGACTGACCAGTGGTCCAGCACGGGTGTGTAGTCCTATGCTTCTGTTCTCATCATCTTCAGAATGGCCAGTGCTCTGCGGAGTGGGCTTTTCGGTCGTTGCTTGAGCATCAGAATGTTGTGCCTGCTCGCTAAGCTTTGCCAGTGCTTCGTGTAAATTATGGAGTGCTTGTGGTATGTCTGCAGCGAGCAAAGCACCCGGTACGTTGCCACTCTGACCCATCATTTTGAGCAGAGACACAGCTGCCGTGCCGAACAAAGTGATATCGGCATACGCACTTGTTTTGAAAGTTACCAGCACACAACCTCCTATAGGAAAACCTGCCTTTGGCTGACTTTAACACACACATTTTTGGCGCTGCTGCGGTTGTCAGTCTTGGGGCTACTTGCTGCACCAAATTACTATCGCTGGACATGACCGACGGCCTTATGCTGACCGTGGCTGGCATGGTTGGCGGGGTACTGCCTGATATAGATCTCAAACAATCACAACCCTCACGCGTGTTGTTTTCAATTCTTGGCACCGTCGCGGCACTGGCCTGGCTTTTTGCCAACATACCGAACTATACCGGTCTGGAGTTGTGGATTGGCGCTATCGTTGTTTATGCGTTGGTGCGGTTACCCGTG
>CALKXZ010000004.1 GCA_938003775.1 uncultured Granulosicoccus sp.
ATTGGTTTCGCGTTCGGCGTTGTCACTGAAAAATACGGGTTGTGGGTTCATTAAACGGACTAATCCGATGCTGTCAATATGCCTCGTCGGCGAAGCTCTGCCACCACTCGTTCGGCCGCTTGTTCTGCGCTTAGGGCAGAGGTATCGATCAGTATTTCAGGTTGCTCGGGGGGCTCGTACGGTGAATCAATACCCGTAAAGTTCGCCAGTTCTCCGCGCCGGGCTTTCTTGTACAGACCCTTTGGATCTCGATCCTCGGCAATACTCAATGGTGTGTCGACATGGACCTCTACAAACTCGCCATCACCAACCAGTGATCGAGCCAGCGCTCGCTCGGAGCGAAACGGTGAGATAAAGGCGGTTAACACAATTAATCCAGAGTCGACCATCAGCCCAGCGACTTCACCTATACGGCGAATGTTCTCGACACGGTCTGCATCGGTAAAACCCAGGTCGCGATTCAATCCATGGCGCACGTTATCGCCATCGAGCAGGTAGGTGTGATGCCCCTTGGCACTGAGTTGTTTTTCAACTAAGTTGGCAACGGTGGATTTGCCTGCCCCAGATAGACCCGTAAACCAGACGACCGCAGGCTTCTGACCCTTGAGCGCGGCACGTACCTGCTTGTCAACATCGGTAGCCTGCAAATGGATGTTATCAGCACGACGTAGTGAAAAGTGCAACATGCCAGCGCCAACCGTTGCGTTATTCATTCGATCAATCAGAATAAAGCCACCCATATTGCGGTTGTCGTGATAGGTGTCGAATGCAACTGGTTGATCGGTGCTGATGTTGCACACACCAATGGCATTGAGTTCAAGTTGCGTGGCTGCACTCTCCTCAAGCGTGTTGACGTTAATCTGATGTTTAATGGTTGTCACGGTAGCGTTGACAGTCTTTGCACCCATTTTCAGTAGATAAGGTCGACCGGATAGCAACGGCTCGTCGTTCATCCAAACAATGGTGGTTTCAAACTGATCAGCCACACTACACGGTTCATCACCTGCAGAAATAACATCTCCGCGAGAGGCGTCGACCTCGTCTGTCAGCGTTAGCGTCACGGATTGGCCAGTAACTGCTTCGGGTAAATCACCCTCCATAGTGACTACGCGTGCAATGGTACTCATACGCCCTGACGGTTGAATACGAATAGCATCACCAGGGGCAACACGGCCGCCTGCGATAGTGCCAGCATAACCACGAAAGTCCAGAGAAGGGCGATTGACCCATTGCACCGGCATACGAAACGATGACTCCTGCATGATTTCGTTGTTGATCTTGACGGTTTCAAGCCATGACAACAACGTGGTGCCGTGATACCACGGCATGTTGTTACTGGGTTCGGTGATGTTATCGCCAGCCAGTGCTGACATGGGAATAGCGGTCACGTTCTCCATGCCCAGTGATTTAGCAAATTCGCGGTAGTCTTCAGTTATCGCGTTAAAGGTGCTTTCATCGTAGTCCATCAAGTCCATTTTATTGACCGCTAACACCACGTGATCTATGCCAATCAGCGACGCCAGGTAACTGTGCCGACGTGTCTGTGTCAGCAGGCCATGACGGGCATCGCACAAGATGATCGCCACGTCAGCCGTAGAGGCGCCTGTGACCATGTTGCGAGTGTACTGCTCATGCCCCGGCGTATCAGCAACAATAAACTTGCGGCTGTCGGTAGAGAAGAAACGGTACGCAACATCAATAGTAATGCCTTGTTCACGCTCCGCAGCCAACCCATCAACCAACAGTGCAAAGTCGATGTTCTTGCCTTGTGTGCCCCATTTTTTTGATTCCTGCGTGACCGTATCCAGTTGATCTTCGAACAGTGTCTTGGATTCATACAACAGGCGGCCAATTAAAGTGCTTTTGCCATCGTCCACGCTGCCGCAGGTGATGAATCGCAGCAAGCTCTTACGTTCGTGTTTTTTCCAGGTAGGCACTGATGTCGCTGGCAATCAGCGCGTTTGATTCTTCTTGCATCAGAAATAGCCCTCTTGTTTTTTCTTTTCCATGGACGCCGCAGAGTCATGATCAATCAGGCGACCCTGGCGTTCAGAGGTGCGCGTTAACAACATTTCTTGGATAATTTCTTCGAGCGTAGTGGCGCTGGATTCCACAGCGCCAGTCAATGGGTAACACCCCAGTGTTCTGAATCTGACGCTGCGCATCTGCGGCACTTCACCTTCATGCAGCGGCATACGATCATCATCGACCATGATTAGTGAACCGTCGCGCATGACGACCGGGCGTTCTGCCGCCAAATACAACGGTACGATAGGGATGTTTTCAAGCTGTATGTACTGCCAGATGTCCAGCTCGGTCCAGTTCGATAACGGGAATACGCGAATCGATTCATCGCGTTGTTTACGCGCGTTATACAGTTGCCACAATTCGGGTCGCTGATTCTTGGCGTCCCAGCGGTGTTGTACGCTGCGAAAAGAGAACACACGTTCCTTGGCGCGCGACTTCTCTTCGTCACGACGAGCGCCACCAAAGGCCACATCGAATCGATGTTCATCCAGTGCCTGTTTTAAGCCCTGGGTTTTCATGATGTCGGTATGCAGTGCCGACCCATGGGTAAACGGATTAACTTTCTGGCGTAGCCCTTCGGGATTCGTGTGCGTCAGCAACTCCATGTTGTACTGCTTAACGATGGAGTCACGAAACTCGTACATGGCTTTGAACTTCCATGTGGTGTCCACGTGCAGTAAGGGGAAAGGCGGTACCGCCGGGAAAAAAGCCTTGCGTGCCAGGTGCAGCATGACGGCACTGTCCTTACCAATGGAGTAGAGCATTACCGGGTTATCTGCCTCGGCCACCACTTCGCGCATGATATGGATGCTCTCTGCTTCCAATCGCTGGAGATGGGTGAGCGTGCGGGTGCTGGCCGTTTGAGGGTCAGGGCGTGCATTTGAGGTAGGTGACGAAGGATTCGCCGCCGATTTACTTGAAGCGTTCATGGAAGTCGCTGAGGTGGTGGTCTTGATCGGTGAGTCGGACGGGTCGCCAACAATGAGAGTTTCAGTCGTACTGTTGGTCAACCAGTCTGCTAGTAATGGGGTTCTGGCAAGATGTGCGCCGGGCAAAACCAGTGCAATGCCGTGTGGGTGCTCGCCAGACAAAGCCTGCAGGAATTGCTGATAGTGAGCGGCGGTTGGGGCACCCGATGTCAGGCACCAATACGCATGGCCGCGCAGATCATGGGCGAACAGCTGATGATGTGTGGCGCTTTGGCGGCGACTTGAGACCCAGTAAACAGGGCGGCCCTGGCATCGCGCTCGGCGGACGAAGCGCTCATGCTCAGATCGCCACGCTGCAGGGTGGTTCGTCGGCGCAGGCGTATCACGCAGGCGAGCGTATCGACTGGGAGGCTGTAACGACCAATCGTGCAACCAGCTCATGATCGTTGAGCGACTGAGCGTGATGGATTGTGCCTGAATCCAACTGTGCACACGCTCACCGCTCCATAATGCAGATGATGGCGATGGCGATGGCGATGGCGATGGCGATGGCGATTCGGCGTGCAGTGTCGCCTCTTGCTCTAATTTATGCCTGATTGCAGCTACGTCTGGCTGGCTCGCTTGAATCCTGGGTCGACCCCTAGCGCCGACATCAACCGCTGACCAACCCCCCACTTTGTACGCTTTGACTGCTGCGATGATGGTCGGTGCGCTAAGGCTCACTTGCTGGCGTGTTTGTGCCAATGTGCTGCCAGCCAAACGCAGCTCCACCGCCCGCCGCCGCAAGGCATTGAGGTCGGCTACTGACTGTTTATGAGTCGCTTTCGGCGGCATCTTGAACTATTAAAGTTTATTCTTGGTGCTAGAGGCTAAGTTTGCACGCTTCATACCGGTTATTGTGATTTTTAAATAGTTAATATTTTATCAACGTGATTGATTTCTCACAAAAATACCGCCGCTGCAAAGACTGGCGTACGGTAGTCATAAGCTGTGTTCAGCGGGGTGGGGAGCTTGTGCGCAAAGCCCTGCTGGGTGCGATGGGTAACACGGGGCTAGCCAGTAACGCTATCCATATGCACTATGAAATCAGGCAAGGCGATATAAGATAAGGCGAGTGGTTGGTTTAACGTAACGCCAGTGGATCCATTTAAGCTATCTGGATCGTGCCCGGCATCGTGATACGCAGTCGCCAGTTAACTGTTCACCCAGTGGCGCGGGTATCCGGTGTCAAGGTGCACGAAACCTGCCTTTAAGTAATAGCCGACACCGCCTTGCATCAGTCGGCGTGCTTCTCGCTGTAGAATTTTGTTATCGGTACCGGGAATGTAGATATCAACGGCGCGCCCCTTGACATGAAAACTGTTTTTTGCAACTGCTGATGAGCGCTTTCTCAATGCCGTATTGGTAGCCGCTGTTCTGTAAGCTGAAAGCACATGGATGGGCGCATCCGTATTCAAAACACCGTATAACCGGTGCAGTTGGTCATAGAGCTTTTTGTCCATCAGGGCAGATTTGTTGGCCCGATGATCGCGCATGAAATAATTCAACTGTCCCACATGATCATCGATGTAGCGGTTATCTCGCCAATAGACAACGTCAAGGCGTTCTTGTGTGTGCACGTTAAACAAACGTAGCTTGCGCTCTTTTACAACGATGGGTTCTGCAGCGTCAGGTTCTGTGACTATAGGTATTGCGTTTAGAGGGTCTTTGGTTGGGGGTTCTGCAGGTACAGGGTCCTGTGTGTCTTGAGGTGACGCGTGCGCTGGAAGTTTCAGAGCAGCAGCCGACAGCGCTAGCGTTGAGCGCAGAAATGAGCGGCGTGTCGCCTGACAAATGATGGAATCCTTTTGCAATACGGTTACATCCCTGAGTGAGATAAGTGCTGCTGTATAAACGCCCACAGACCTGCGCCTGAATCACTCAATTGCTCGACAAGTGTCTTGCCAGTGACCAGAATGTCGACCTCGAGGACTTAACCTTTAATGATTTCTGTGCCGATATAAGATAATCATCACGGAAATGACGTGTCAATTTGTAAAATTACCAAGCCATCCACAGCCTCGGGCAAGGAGTGCATGCGCTTTTTTAGACTCATCAATGGCGTATTGCTAGAGCGCTCCGCGGAATGCACCACTTACTTAATGCACCACTTAACCGATTAAATGAATCAGAACATCAGCATGCTCTCGTTGCTCGTGGACGACTACGATACGGCGATTGATTACTACACTCGGGCGTTCGGTTTTTCACTGGTTGAAGACACCGCCATGGGGCCAGATGGAAAACGCTGGGTTGTGGTAAAACCTGGCGGTAGTGCTGGCACTAACCTGCTGTTGGCGCGTGCCAAAAACGAGCAAGAGAAGGCCGCTATCGGTAACCAGACCGGTGGGCGCGTGTTTCTGTTTCTGGATACCACTGATTTTTGGTCTGACTACGAACACTACAAAAAATACGGCGTCGATATTGCTCGCGAACCCAGCGAAGAGGCGTATGGCACGGTCTGTGTGCTGCGTGATCGCTACGGTAATTTGTGGGACCTGGTGCAGCGTCAATAATCACCCAGCAATCTTGGCTTTGCGCAACTTCATGATTTACCGAACAATTATGTTGGCGGAACCTAATTTCGGCCGTTGAAATGGTCGCAAATACCTGACCAGCGTATACTTCGCTTTTTAGCCCCTTTCCAGATACATGACACGCAAGGTTTTCATCAAGACACACGGCTGTCAGATGAATGAATACGACTCGGCCAAGATGCTAGATGTGCTGGCGGAAAGTGGACCGATCGAGGCCACCAATGATCCGGCTGAAGCAGATATCCTATTGCTCAATACCTGCTCCATACGGGAGAAGGCGCAGGAAAAAGTGTTCTCGCAACTTGGCCGCTGGCGACCGCTTAAAGAGGCGCGCAAAGATGTCCTTATTGGGGTCGGCGGATGTGTGGCCAGTCAAGAGGGCGAGGCCATCAATGAACGTGCACCGTTTGTCGATGTTGTTTTCGGACCGCAGACTTTGCACCGATTACCCGAGCTGTTAAATCAAAGTCAACAGCG
The DNA here is from genome assembly GCA_938003775.1 of uncultured Granulosicoccus sp. Classification (GTDB taxonomy): domain Bacteria; phylum Pseudomonadota; class Gammaproteobacteria; order Granulosicoccales; family Granulosicoccaceae; genus Granulosicoccus. The sequence goes on from CALKXZ010000004.1 coordinate 6,011, forward strand.
TAGCAACTCTGTTGTGGATATTAGCTTCCCGGAAATAGAAAAATTTGACCGTTTACCTGAGCCCAAGGCAGACGGACCGTCTGCTTATGTCTCAATCATTGAAGGGTGTAGCAAGTATTGCAGCTTTTGTGTGGTGCCCTACACCCGTGGTGAAGAGATAAGCCGTCCGTTGGACGACGTGATTGACGAAGTCATGGCCCTAGCGCTGCAGGGTGTGCGAGAGATACACCTGTTGGGTCAGAACGTGAATGCTTATCGCGGACCCATGCACGAGGGGGGAACAGCAGATCTGGCTTTACTGATCCGTTATGTGGCGGCGATTGACGGTGTTGAAAGAATACGTTTCACCACATCGCATCCGGTTGAGTTTAGCGATTCTCTGATCGAGGCGTATGCCACTGTGCCGGAGCTGGTTAGTTTTCTGCACCTGCCGGTGCAAAGCGGATCGGACCGCATTCTGGCCGCCATGAAACGCGGTCATACGGCCATTGAGTACAAATCGAAAATTCGCAGGCTCATGCAAGCGCGACCCACGCTGACGTTATCGTCTGATTTTATCGTGGGTTTCCCTGGCGAAACAGACAAGGATTTTGAAGACACCATGAATCTGATCGACACCATTGGGTTCGATCATTCCTACAGTTTCATTTACAGTGCCCGACCCGGTACCCCAGCAGCATCACTGAGTGACGACACACCCATGACAGTGAAAAAGGAGCGCTTAGCACGCCTGCAGGCACGCATAACCGCTCAGGCCGCACTTATCAGTCAGGCGATGGTAGGCTCGGTGCAACGCGTACTAGTCGATCGGCCAGCGCGCAAGGATCCGCGCGAGATCAGCGGACGCACGGAAAACAACCGTGTGGTTAACTTTGCCGGAGACCACGCACTGATAGGCCAGTTCGCTGATGTGCGCATCACCCAGGCACTGCCTAATTCCCTGCGCGGGGAGCTGCTTGACATGACCGCGACTGCTGCATGTCAAGATTAGAGTTTCGCGTTGCGCCAGCAGACAACGAACGACTGGCCCGTTTGTGCGGGCAGTTCGATGAACATCTCAAGCAAGTCGAACAACGACTCAATGTGCAGATCAGTAACCGTGGGGATCAATTCTCTGTGGAAGGTGACGCCCAGGCCACAGACAGTGCGAAGGCGCTAATTGATCATTTATATGCCATGACTGAAAAAGAAACTCTGGCACCGGAGGAGGTGCATCTTTCGCTGCAGGAATCTGGACTGGCGCAGATGCAACGCGCGCCAGCTGCGCCGCGTAACGCGATTATTATTAAAACACGTCGCACCACTGTGCAGTGCCGTGGCCAACGGCAAATGGACTACGTTCAGAGTATTAAAGAGCGGGACCTCACCTTCGGCATAGGGCCTGCTGGCACCGGCAAAACATTTTTAGCGGTTGCCTGCGCTGTAGAGGCACTCGAAACGGATCAGGTGCAACGGCTGGTGTTAGTACGTCCGGCTGTTGAGGCGGGCGAGCGACTGGGCTTTTTACCCGGCGACATGATGCAGAAGGTCGACCCGTACTTGCGCCCTATCTACGATGCCTTGTACGAATTTTTAGGAATCGAGCGTGTTGGAAAACTGGTTGAACGAAACGTTATTGAGATCGCACCACTGGCCTACATGCGTGGTCGTACGCTGAACCACTCTTGCATCATTATGGACGAGGCGCAAAACACCACGGTGGAACAAATGAAAATGTTCCTGACTCGCATCGGATTTGGATCCAAGGCGATTGTCACAGGTGACATATCTCAAGTAGATCTACCTAAGCACCAGCTTTCAGGTTTGAAGCATGTGCAGTCTGTTCTCAAGGACGTTGATGGCCTGGGGTTTTGCGAATTTACGGCGACTGACGTCGTCCGGCATGCCTTGGTCCAGCGTATCGTTGCAGCCTACGATGCGGTGGAGAAACGTGACGACCCCAGCTAAGGTGTACCCTGATGGTTCACACGTGCAAGCCGAGATCCGCACGAACACCACCACCGATATGCAGCTGACGTTGTTGCTCGATAGCGATGGTCATTCAGTGGCTGACCAATCGCTGGTTAATCAGGCGCGAATTCACCAATGGTGTCTGGCTAGTTTGCGCAAGCAGGCCATGCTTGATCTATCGTCAGTGAGCCGTATCGAACTATCGGTGCAATGGTTGGACAGCGCTGCTATGCAACAGTTGAATCAACAGTACAGGGGTAAAAACTCACCCACTAATGTGTTGAGCTTTCCCGCTGACATGCCATTACTGAGCACACCGACGCACAGTGCTGGATTACTGGCGCTGGGTGATTTGGTGCTATGCCCTGAGGTTATTCAGGCCGAGGCAGTGGCGCAGCGTAAAGCGTTAATGCACCATTGGGCCCACATGGTGGTGCACGGTAGTCTGCATTTGTGTGGATACGACCATGAGTGTACGGCCGACGCAGGCACTATGGAGGCGTTGGAAATTCGGATATTATCGGAACTGGGACTGCCTGACCCTTACAAGGATCTGTGACTAACATCTGTGAACAACCATGAGTGACGAGACGCTGGAGGGTGGATCAGGACGATCCCTGATGGACCGATTGGTCCATGCCATTGGCGGGGAGCCAAGAGACCGAGGCGAGCTTCTCGAATTACTGCGTGATGCTCAGGCTCGCGAAATATTCGACGCGGACACACTGCAGATGGTCGAGGGCGTATTCCAAGTCGTGGAGATGCGCGTCCGAGATATCATGATTCCGCGTGGGCAGATGGTGGTGGTGGAGTACGACACCACACTTGAGGAAATTCTCGCGGCAGTTATCGAGTCGGGCCATTCGCGATTTCCCGTCATTGGAGAAGATAAAGATAATGTGGTGGGCGTGCTACTGGCCAAGGACCTGCTGCGTTTTACCGGTGTTGGTTCGGCGCAGCGTTTCCGGCTGGACGACATCATGCGCAACGCTACCTTTACCCCTGACACCAAACGGCTGAACGTACTGCTGAAAGAATTCCGTTCAGAGCGCAACCACATGGCTATTGTGCTGGACGAATACGGGGGAGTTGATGGTCTGGTGACCATCGAGGATGTGCTCGAGGAGATTGTCGGTGAGATAGACGATGAACACGATACCGAGGAAGATGTGGATATTCGTGATCACGGTGACGGACGATTCTCGGTTCGTGCGTTAACCCCGATCGATGAATTCAATGAGCAGCTTGGCACCCAGTTCGGCGACGATGATTTCGACACCATTGGCGGACTACTCATGCAGCACATCGGACATGTACCCAAAGTGGGCGAGATGGCGACCATTGATGGCTGTCAGTTTCGTGTGCTTGCAGCCGATTCGCGGCGGCTCGATCTTCTACAGGTAATGCCACCAGATTCCGAGTGAGTAGAACACCCGAATGAGCGCCTTGCCTCGATGGATGACATGGACTCTGGCTGCGTGTGCAGGCCTGGTGTTGCCATTGTCGTTCGCACCGACCCAATGGTGGCCAATGGCATTGCTCAGCATTGGTTTGTTGTATCTATTGATCCAGCGGACCACAGTCCGACAGGCTGGCTGGTTGGGTTGGTTATTTGGCCTGGGATATTTTGGTATCGGCGTGCACTGGATCTATTTCAGTTTGCATCTCTTTGGCGCGGCTATCGCGCCGTTGGCAGCGCTACTGACACTGGTGTTTGTGTTGGTTATGACCGTGTTTCCAGCCTTGAGCGCTATGCTTTGGGCGCGGTTCCGACAGCCCGACTCGCCACTGCTAAATGCACTGCTGTTTGCATCGATTTGGGTGTTGTCAGAATTATTGCGAGGCAAACTCATGGACGGGTTTCCCTGGATCCTGGTCGGTTACAGTCAAACCACCGGACCCCTGGGGCACCTGGCTCCCATAATCGGTGTCTACGGAATCAGCTTTGTTGTGGTGCTAATCAGTGGTCTGCTGGCGGGGCTCGTGTTACGACGCTGGCCACAGCAGTGGTACGCCATGGCAGCGTTGCTACTCATACTGATTACATCGATTGCACTCAGGAACGTAAGCTTCTCACAACCGCATGGCGAGCCGTTAAACGTTCGACTGGTTCAGGCAAACATAGCCCAAGAGATGAAGTTCAGTCGGGAACGGCTGCAAAACGCGTTAACGCAATACACCACAATGACCCGTGAGCCGGGTTTGTCTGAGATCAATCTCGTGGTGTGGCCAGAGACTGCCATTCCCACTTACTTTGATCGTGTGGAGCAGGTGATGGAACCGTTCATTGCTTCTATGGACGATGCGGGTATTGATGTGCTGAGTGGTGGTTTTCAAAGAGATGGCAACGATGTGTATAACGCAGTGCGGCAACTCGGTGGTGCACGTGCGGTGTATCGAAAACGGCATCTAGTGCCGTTCGGTGAGTATATGCCGCTCCGGTTTCTTCTTGACTTCGCGGCTCAGTACATCGACATTCCCATGTCTGATCTGGCGGCAGGCGACGGTGCTTACTTGCCGCTGAACATACAAGGTACACAGGTGGGTGTGTCGATCTGCTATGAAGACGTGTACGGTGAAGAGATGCGTGCATTATTGCCAGCGTCAACTCTGCTGGTTAATGTTTCCAACGATGCTTGGTTTGGTAACACTGCAGCGCCTCATCAACACGAACAGAAGGCCCGTATGCGGTCGCGGGAATTTGCCCGGCCACTGATTCGTGTTACCAATACCGGCGTCTCGTCGGCGATTGATTATCAAGGTCGTATTCTGGGGCGCATATTGCACAACACAACCGGTATCATGGATGTGCAGGTGCAACCTCGATCCGGGCTTACCCCGTACGCACGCTTGGGTAACTGGCCGATTTTTTTGATCAGCTTACTCAGTTGTGTTGGTGTTTTTTTACAACACAAAGTGAGACGCACATAACACATCGATAACACATCGAACATACAGCGTAGTCACCTAAGGTTTGTTCAGCAGTACATCAACGGTGTTGGCATTACACCCTGTACATAGGTGGAGTAATCGAGACCGCACCGCTACGATGAAGTACAATGTTGTTCAGCCTATCAAGACATACTCAAGCTCTTGATGGGTGCGTTAGCATGACCGCGTTTAGCACGGTCATTGGAGTATTAGGTTACGGTTGATCACTGCACCATCCGTTGTTCCAGCCGTTGTTCCAGGGATAGTAGAATTACCAACGTATGAGTATAAAAACACCTCTATACCAAACGCACGCTAATCTAGCTGCGCAGTTTACGGACTTCGCAGGGTACACACTGCCGCTGCATTACGGCTCATCGTCTAATGAGCATCAGATGGTGCGAGAATCTGCTGGCATGTTCGATGCCTCGCACATGGTTATTGTTGATTTGCACGGCAACGATGCCACGGCATGGCTACGGCAATTGTTATCCAACGACGTTGCAAAACTGACCAACGGGCGCGCACTGTATACCTGCATGTGCCGCGAGTCTGGCGGTGTCATCGATGACTTGATTGTTTACCGCTTGGCTGATGATCGCTACCGGTTGATTCTGAATGCCGCTAACCGCGAAAAAGACTTGGCCTGGATGGAAGCGCACCGGCCCCCGTCAATCCGCACACACGAGATTCAAGGTCAGGCGGTTATTGCCATTCAAGGACCTGATGCGGTGCGATTGACGCAAGCTGCTTTGGCTGAGATGGATCGACCCATGGACGTGCTGGCTATGAACCGCTTCAGCGCTGTTGAGTCCGGTGACTGGTTTGTTGCCCGCACCGGTTATACCGGCGAAGATGGCCTCGAAATTGTGCTACCGGCCAGTCAATCCGCAACGCTGTGGGCAGCGTTAGCCGCACAAGATATTGGTCCTGCCGGGCTCGGTGCACGTGAATCCTTGCGGGTGGAAGCCGGGCTGTGTCTGTATGGTCAGGAGCTGGACGAGGAACACACACCGGCAGAGTCGGGTATTGCCAGCACCATTGATATCGAAGACCCAGACAGGGATTTCATTGGGCGTGATGTGCTGGAGGACCACAAATTGTTTGGCGGACGTTGCCGCCAGGTGGGAATCGTGTTGGATGGCCGTGGTGCGGTGAGCAAAGGACAGGCGGTGGAGCTTGTCGGCAAAACCATTGGTAGAATCACCTCTAGCACGTTTAGCCCAACGCGTGAAGTATCGTTGGCGCTGGCCAGGGTCGATCGTGAATTCAAGGGCGGCTGTGACGTCAACAGCGGCGATCGGCTCATTGCAGCGCATATTGCATCAATACCCTTTGTCCCACACGGTCAAGCACGCGAGTAGAATAGGCAGAGTCCGCAATCACCGAGTACCAGTATGGAAATTCCAGGCGACCTGAAATTCGCACAATCTCACGAGTGGGTCCGCGTCGAAGATGACGGAACGCTGACCGTTGGTATCAGTGGTCATGCTCAGGAACAATTGGGCGATCTGGTGTTTGTCGAAACGCCGGAAGTGGACAGAGTCTGCGAGGCTGAAGAGGGCATCGCGGTGGTGGAATCGGTAAAAGCCGCCTCCGATATCTACGCCCCTGTGGCTGGAATTGTCACCGATGCCAATCCAGATCTTGCTGACAACCCGGAGCTTGTCAATACGGACCCCTACGGTGAGGGCTGGATATTCAAGCTGAAACCAGACGATGTGGCTGACGTGGACAACATGATGGACCCTGAGGATTACGAGTCGTTTGCAGAGTCCGAAGGATAGAGCGAATAACCCAGGTTGATTGTCTTATTCGGGCTAGTGTTCAGAATCGATGTTTAGGTCAGTGATCAAAATCCATGTTTGGGTGAGTGATCAGAGTCGATGCAGCCAAGATCAATCTGGGCATCACAATCAGGGCGTCAATGGGTAGTGTTAGATCGCAAACTTTCGTAAGGCGTCGTAGTAGGGTTGGCAGCTATCGGCAATGCGCTGTTGCCTATCGTTTAGTTCAGATACCGAACGGCGCGGTGGCGCAAACCCTGATGATCGGTTAACCGAGTCATACCAGTGTTGACCCCAAATACCATCACTGCTTCGTGCCCCTGTTGGCCATGACAACATGGCAGGCTCGAAGGCTAGCTGAAGGTGAGAACACAGCTGTTTTAGTTGTGCCTCCGGGTTTTCAAGAAAACGCCGGCTGTCAATGACCGTTGGTTGCGCGCCGCTGCGAGAACTGATCAGATCAAATAACGCAGCTTGTTGCGTGTAGCCAAGGTCAGCGGCGGTTAGTTCGCTACGTTTCACTGAATAGGACGCTACCACCGGAGCCGGCTCACGAATCAGAAAGACATGCTCTAACGCATCCAGCCAATCAACCGAGTAATGTTCAAGCCAGTGCGTGGTGATGTGTTTTTGGTAGAAAAGGCCGTGTTTGGGTTTCTTGACCAGTGAATCAATGACCACACGCCAATCAGTTTCTCCGCAAGCAATGACCTCATCTCGCATCGGGTGATCAATACCCGTGTTATGCAGAAAGTGTGCATAGAACGGTTCATCAACCACGACAGTATCCGAACGGTTCTCCCACGCCCGCAGCATAGCGGTAGAAATATTTCTGGGTCCGGACCACATAGCCAGGCACCGGCCTGGCTGACTCATGCGGCGGCAACCTTGGCAAATGCGGTAGTGGCTGCCTCTATTGTGGTCTGAATATCCTGCTCGGTATGCGCTGCGCTGGTAAATCCAGCTTCAAACGCTGAGGGCGCCAGGTAAATGCCAGACTCCAGCATGCTATGAAAGAACAGTTTGAAATGATCGTTGTTGCACGCCATGACATCATCAAAACCAGACACCTTGGGCGCGTCTGAAAAGAAAAAACCGAACATACCGCCAGCGTGAGACGTACAAAACGGCACGCCAGCTTTATCAGCTGCGTTGGTCATACCCGCCAGCAGCTGACCGGTACGTTCATGCAATCGCTCGTGAAATCCAGGTGCTGATAGCAGCTGCAGTGTCTTGATACCGGCACTCATGGCAATCGGATTGCCAGACAAGGTGCCGGCTTGATAGATCGGTCCGGCCGGTGCGATGTGTTGCATGATGTCTTGCCTACCACCGAAAGCACCCACCGGCATACCGCCGCCAATGACTTTGCCCAGCGTCGTGATATCTGGTGTGACGCCGTACAATGCCTGTGCACCACCCAGTGCCACGCGAAAGCCTGTCATGACTTCATCAAAAATCAGTAGCGTACCGTGTTGTGTGCATAGGTCTCGAAGCGCTTGCAGGTAGCCCGGTAGCGGCTCGACAAAGTTCATGTTGCCTGCAATTGGCTCAACGATAATGCAAGCCAGCGTGTCGCCACGCTCAGTAAACAACGCTCTCGCCGCGGCTTCATCGTTGAACGGCAGCGTAAGTGTGTGTTTGGCAAAATCTGCCGGTATGCCAGGAGAGCTTGGTACGCCCATTGTTAATGCGCCAGAACCTGCCTTGACCAGCAGTGCATCGGAGTGGCCGTGATAACAACCTTCAAATTTTACGATATCGTCGCGTCCCGTAAAGCCACGAGCCAGACGAATTGCACTCATCGTGGCTTCGGTACCCGAGCTGCACATACGCACCGATTCGATTGACGGTACGATTTTGCAGATCAATTCCGCCATTTGCACTTCTAATTCGGTGGGTGCGCCAAAGCTGAGGCCGTGGTCGGCCGCTAACTGCACAGCACGGATGACCTCTGGGTGTGCATGACCCAGCAACATGGGCCCCCACGAACCGACATAGTCAATGTAGGTCTTCTGCTCAGTATCAGTGATGTAAGCACCGCTGGCGCTCGCTATGAAGCGCGGTGTGCCGCCGACACTGCCAAAGGCGCGTACCGGTGAATTGACACCACCAGGGATAACTTTAAGGGCGCGTTCAAACAGGTGCTGCGCGGCGTTGGAATGTGCAGGCGGTAGAGTGGCTGACACGGTGGGCTCCGTTAAACTTAACAATGAATAGTAGGTCCACACCATAGTACGGCATGTCGTGTGGGTAAATGCGACAATAGCGGCATATCAACTGGCAGCGAATAGCGACGTGACATACAAGAAATACCTGTGCAATGTGTGTGGATTTATCTATGACGAAGAAAAAGGCTGGCCGGAAGATGGCATTGCCGCAGGTACCCGTTGGGACGATGTACCGTTGAATTGGAGCTGCCCAGATTGTGGTGCAGTAAAGGACGACTTTGACATGGTGGAAATCTGATGACGCAACGCGGCACAACGTTAACGCAGTACATCATTGAGCAGGGTCGTTTGCACAATACATCGCGCGGTGCCTTCACGGCTTTGCTTAACGATGTTGCAACAGCCTGCAAACGCTTATCGAATCTGGTCCGCCTTGGTGAACTTGCCGGTGTTTTAGGCGCTGCCGGGCAAGAAAATGTGCAAGGTGAGGATCAGAAAAAACTCGATGTCATCGCCAATGAGGTGTTCATAGAGTCCTTAGAGCGCTCTGGCTTGCTCGCTGGCATTGCATCTGAGGAAATGGATGCGCATTACCCGATACCGGCAGCCTACCCACGTGGTGACTACTTACTGGCGTTCGACCCCTTGGATGGCTCGAGCAACATCGATGTTAATGGGGCTACAGGTACCATCTTTTCTATCACGCATCACCGCGACGCATCAGCACCTGGCGATGCAGATTTTCTACAGGCGGGACGTGAGCAGGTATGTGCAGGTTATTGTCTGTACAGCTCCGCCAGCATGATGGTCATAACAACCGGGCACGGGGTCGCAGGCTTTACGCTGGACAACAGCGTGGGTGAATTTATCCTCACGCACCCAGACATCAAAGTACCGAGGCAGACCACCGAGTACGCGATAAATTCTGCGTACGCACGCCATTGGCTGGCACCCGAAAAACGCTATGTGCAGGAGTGTAATGCCGGCGTTGATGGTCCGCGAGGGCAGAACTTCAATATGCGTTGGGCTGGCTCAATGGTCGGGGATGTGCACCGTATTTTATGCCGTGGTGGCGTGTTTATGTACCCGATGGATGCACGACTAAAAGCCGACGGCAAGGCTGGCAAGCTTCGGCTACTGTACGAGGCTAACCCGATGGGCATGTTGATGGAGCAGGCAGGTGGTATGGCCCATACCGGTACACAACCCATACTGGACATACAGCCAGATGCTTTACATCAGCGTGTGCCGGTCATTATGGGTTCAGCCGATGAGGTCGAGCGCTTGGTTCAGTACCATCGCGAAGCAGGTAATGACACCTGAACATGGGGACGGCTGCACCTTTCTGGGAAACCAAGTCGTTAGAGAGTATGAGCGACCAGGAGTGGGAGTCACTGTGTGATGGCTGTGGGCGATGCTGCTTACAAAAATTAGAAGACGAAGACACGGGGCAAGTCGTGTTCACGCGCGTCTCGTGCCGTCTACTGGACACCAACACTTGTCGATGCACGGACTACGCTAACCGTTTCAAACAGGTGCCCGATTGCCTGTCTGTGAGGCCGCTGACAGCGGAGAAGATAAATTGGTTGCCTAATACCTGTGCCTACCGAAAATTGAGCCTTGGTGAACCGTTGGAAAAATGGCACCCGTTGATCAGTGGGTGCAAAGAC
>CALKXZ010000005.1 GCA_938003775.1 uncultured Granulosicoccus sp.
TCAACGGTTGCAAGTAGCGTCAGCACACGGCGGGTCAATAGTTCGGTCTTACCAGAACCCGCTGGTGCCTGCACGATGAACGAGGTTGTCGGGTCCAGTGCTCGTTCACGAATCGGTGCATCTATCGGAACGCTCACGGTAATTCTCCCAAACTCATTGTGTCCATGGCAGGTACATCTAACTCACCAGCATCCTCACCGATATCAAGCCCTGGGGCATCCGAACCAATACGACACAGGCTCTTCAACTCGCAATAGTTGCACGCTGTGGGCATGGGTGTTACTGAGGCCAGACCCTGACGCACTTCTACAGCGATGTCGTCCAGCGCTGAGCGCCAATGCGCTCGCCAATCGCTCCAGTGCTCTAGTGGCTTGTCTGTGGCATGCGCACTTCTGGATCTGGTAACGGTTGATTTAACCTTTGGTAATAGCGAATCATCACTGGCAATCCCTTTAAAGCCGCATTGATTGCGCGCAACTTGCGCAAACGAGACACCTTCAATATCTTCATTAGTTAATACATATAAAGGTAACTGCGGATTCACAATGCGTTGGTCAGCCCAAGTACTCACCTTGTTGGCTGTGCCAGTTTTGTAATCAACAACAACCAGTGCGTTGTCCACGCGATCCATTCGGTCAAGCACAACTGTCATGACGATGCCGCCGTGTTCAATCTCCAGTTTTTGTTCAACACTGACCACTTCGAACGCCTGGCGCGGCACTTCACACTGCTCCAGCCATTCTTTCAGTAGCGCTATCAAACGCTTTTTCTCCAACGTTGCGAGTACCTCAGGCACCTGATCTTTTTCCATGGCGCTCTCTACCGCCAGGTCCACCTGCTGATTAAATGCATCCGACGACAGCGCCATCATCGCCGCGTGTGTACCCAGTGACCTCCAGAATATTTCCAACGCGCTATGCAGTAGCGTGCCATGTTGCCGTGGATCCAGCCCAATACCCGCCTCTTCTAATGGCTTGATGCGCAGTCGATGCAATGCAAACGCCCTGAACGGACATAAGGCCTGATTCTCAAACAGACGAGCACCACCTTTCACCGCACTACCTGCAGGCAACGGAGGTGCGTAATAATCCGCTAGCTGCTCCAGTGTCAAAGCTGCCGTTATCATCGCCACGGGGTCTATGGGTCTGTTGATATTTTTCAGGTTTCGCAAAACCTGTTCAGCCCTATTCTGGTTATCCGATGAAGCCAACACGGTTGGTATCGCCGCCGCCTCCAATGCCTTACCATCGCGCAGCACAGCTCGCGACGCCATCACCAACGGCGACCGTGAACACCACATCTGAAATTCGCTTTCCGCCAAAGACAACTGGCTTGACGCCGATGCACCTGGCACGCCTTGTAGTTTTTGACTAGCAATGGATAAATAGGGACTCGGGGAGGCGGCCGGTGGCCATTGTTCTGCATCCAGACCTGCCACCCATAAACAGTCAAACGCAATCGCGTGGCTTTCTAGTCGACCCATTATTTGAATAGGTGTGTGCGGCGTGTCCAACTGAAACACGCGTTCACGGGCCAGACGCTGTACGATCGTTAACGCCTCGCTACTGGTGAACGTCTCCCCCTCGTCCAGCAGTTGTAGATCATCCAGACAGTCCATCCATGATGACACTGCTTGATATTCTTCTGTATCTACAGAGTCTCCAGGCCAACCAAGTTGTTTCAACCAGTCACTGAAACGCTCTGCCCAAACAGACAAGTTAGCAGCACTGAGCGTGCGCTTGCGTAGTAACTTGCTCACGGCAGGCGTTAATCGGCTGTTGCTGTAGAGTTTGCCTGGTAATGACGCCAAGTCGAGCTTAACAACGCGCTGTTCTCGCAATGTTCTATCAAGTTGTTCGCGTTGTCGTGCCTCGGTCGCTGCAGCGACGATATAGGGACTGAGCAACACAGCTGAGATCTCACTACCTTGAATGCCAACAACACACAATCGGAGCAACAACAGGCCAGTTCTGACCACGGCCGTGTCGCTTAATGGAGCACCAAGAGAGACATCATAAGGTCGACCCAAACGACGGATTTCATCCGGAGAACATGCCGGGAAAAACACGCGATCAAACGCACGCAAAACAGCACTACGCTGCGCTTGCAACTCAGGCACAACCAGACCCAGCGACTGCTGCGGCTGAGTTTCCAGTGCCTGGCGCATTTGTGTGGCAATGCCCAGCAGCTCCTGTGCATCATCCGGATAGTGAATCTGATGGACGACAGCGTCTGCATCACGCTGAACCTGTTGCACGTTTACACCCGTTGCTATCATGGAATCAACCAACCCTTGAAGCTGAGGTGGTAGCTGCAAAAAACCATCCACGATAATGCTTGCCGGTAATAGACCTGTCACATTGTTGTTGCTGATCAACTCGACAAGATGGTCAGCTAATGACGCCTCATCAATGCGTGACTGAGAATCGAGATACTGCACATAACGCTCGCGCCAGCGTTGCCAGGTGAATTGATCCAGCGACAGGTACTGATCTTCATGGTTATAACAATGCCATGCACACGAGAGCTCCCATGCCTGTCGCGCACTGCGCGCAGCCGCTTCGACGTCCAACAGGTGTAGTGCTGTATCCTGCTCAATACACTGTCGCCATGCTTTGTGAACCAATAGGTCTGGCAACAGCGTCAACTGGGATAAACCCATGTTCAGTGCTTGTGCATGCACGCTCTTTAACCAGGCCCGCAGAGGTAACACAGCCGGTGTTTCCCACCAATCATTGCCTTGGCGCAGCTGCCAGCTCTGATACCGCATCAGATGATGACGTGCCAGGCGCTGGTTAACCGTCAATAGCACAGCGCCGTCGGCAATCTGCTCACTGTGGTCCATAGAAGTAGTAGTCCGATATCACATGGGCGGGTGAAGCTACTCATGGTACACGGCACTCAGGCAATGTCGTCAGCGGGCCGATACGCTAATCAAACTAATCATGAAGACGGATGGTCTCCCGCACCCAATTCTTCCGCCGAAACCTTTTCTCGTGGCGAATTTCGGTAGTCAGCGCAATGCGTCACTGTATTTGCACAGTGCTCACCCAGGCTGAGCAGAATCTACAACGGGAAAAAAATGGGTTGCGCAAGAATTTGGTGGATTCATGAATAATCCAGGCTAGACTGTAGCCCATCTAAAGTCTGAACTGGAACGGCATTTCCCACTCATGAAACACAATCCCATTCTCGTCACCGGTGGTGCCGGATACATTGGCAGCCATGTGGTCAAGCTACTGGGTGAACGCGGTGAATCCATCGTCATCCTCGATGATTTATCGACTGGCAATGCTGAGGCCGTACTGTACGGCGAACTGGTGGTGGGCAAGACCGGTGATACCGAGCTTGTCAGTAAACTGATTGCAGACAAGGGCATCGATACCGTTATGCATTTTGCCGCCCATACGATTGTTCCCGAAAGTGTCGAAAATCCACTGAAGTACTACGCTAACAACACTTGTAGCACCCGTAACCTACTGCAGGCGTGTCAAGACAATAAGGTTGCAAACGTCATATTTTCATCCACGGCTGCAACCTACGGTACGCCTGATAAAAACGTCGAAGCCTGCCACGAAGAGCTGCCTACGTCACCGATCAATGCCTATGGCATGTCAAAACTGATGTCAGAGGTTATGCTGCGCGATCTGAGTGCAGCAACCGACCTGAAGCACGTGGTCTTGCGTTATTTTAACGTTGCAGGCTCTGATCCTGATGGCCGTATCGGCCAGTCAACACCCGAAGCAACTCTGTTGATCAAGGTAGCTGCCGAAGTGGCATTAGGTAAACGCGACCAGCTCTACGTGTTCGGTACGGATTACCCAACCGAAGATGGCACCGGGGTACGTGATTACATTCATGTGACTGATCTGGGCACCGCACATTTGGCCGCCTTGGATTACCTGCGTAACGGTGGCGAATCGACACTACTCAATTGTGGGTACGGACACGGCTTTAGCGTTCGTCAGGTTATCGACGCGATCGAGCGTGTCCACGGACAACCCATTAAGGTTACCGAGAAACCACGACGCGCCGGCGACCCACCAGCCTTGATCGCAGCGGTCGAGAAAATTCACAAAACACTGGACTGGCAACCACAGTTCGATGAACTGGATACGATCGTCAGAACCTCTCTTGAGTGGGAACGTAAATTATTGGCCAGAAAACACAACACGCAAGGCTGATTAAGCGTCGGCACTTAAATCAACAAACGCACAGCAACTACAACCAGAAATCGATCTGCGCGGCGCTGGCCATGGACGTGCGGGTAACCAGGATATCCGATATGTGTCGGTAGTAATGCAAATGCACTTTGGGCGGTAACTCGCTCAGTGCATTAGCCGATAATTCCAAAGCAGTGACGCCAGTCAGCGCAATCATATCGTGGATTTCAGCAGTCCCATTGATAAATCCAAGCTCGCCTATGCATTCTCCTTCGGACTGGAGGCGCACGAACTGCCCGGCGCGCTGAACCCTAACAACACCCTCTGTTACGATCAACAGACGTCTGTCGATATCACCTTCAGTGAGCAGTTTGTCGTGCCGGGAAAAATTTCTCACTTGGATATGCGATACCAGCTGAGCAATCTCTACGTCCGAAAACGGTAGGAAAAATGGCTGCCGCTGTAATTGGCGAATTAAGCGTTGCTGGCCAGCAGGTTGTTGTTCGACAAATGCATACTGCTCGATGAACGGTGCCAGTGACTGCGCCATGTCCTTACCATTTTGGTACCGTAACTCCGGTTTTTTCTCGAGTGCTCGCGTTAGCACATCAGATAAACCCACAGGAAGATCAGGGCGAACCTCATGCAAACGCGGAGCTGGTTTATGCACGACGGTACGAAACAGATCTTTTACCTTTTTGGCTTTAAATAACTGACGCCCGGTAAGTAACTCGAATAATACGGTGGCCAGCGAGTAGAAGTCACTAGCGGCACCTAGCTCCCGACCCAGAATCTGTTCTGGGGACATATAGTTCGGTGTACCCAGAGTCGGCCCTTGCTTTTTCAGTCCACCACCTTCTCGCAATCCGACAGCAATACCAAAATCCAGCAGCTTAACCACACCGTTTTCACCGAGCATGATGTTGGCAGGTTTTATATCCCGATGCAGGATGCCCTGTGCATGTGAATAATCCAACGCATGACAGCATTCAGAGATCACTCTCAACGCTTCATGCACCGGTAACAGCTTTTTACCCTTGCCGTATTCTCTGAGTGATTGCCCCTCAACGACCTCCATGACCAGGTAGTTCAGATCTTCGAACTGGCCAGCGTCGTACACGGTGACAATATTTGCATGCGTCAATCGACCGGCAGCCACAATTTCAGTCTGATAGGCTCGCTGCGCGCCGGGCACCTTGCCGGTTGACAAGTGCGCTTCGCCAATCGGGGACAGCTTTACAGCGACATCGCGCCCCAGCAGATTATCCAACGCTTGATGCACGACACCGCAGGTGCCCGAGCCAATGCGTTTTCCAATGGTGTAACGGTCAATTTCACCGGGTACAGTGATGTCTAGCGGCCTAATACTAGCCACAGGTGTCACTTTACTGTCAGCTGTTTTGACCTTATGCACAATAGGCAGGTGGTCATCACTGGCAGCGTTTTCGCGCCCGTGTTGGTTGTCCTGTTCGCGACGACGCGAAGGCTCTTTAGAGGCGGCAGAAGCGGAGGTGTCGGTGGGCTTCAACGCTGACTCCATTGGCACGTTATTTCGCACCCTTGGGCTGTTGTCCAGTATTGCGCGACGCGCAAGCCTAGCCGAAACCGATGCTCGATTTGAAACCGATGCAGACACAAGTATTGAGAGGAAACCGTTAGCACTGCTTAAAGTTCCCGGATAATACCATCGTCAGCCAGCTAACATCCAATTGTGTGACCCAATTGGACTTTCACTTCGTGCGCTTACAGCTTGGGCATGAGCACCACCAAGGAATGATACTGAACTCATGTTGTCTATTTTCGTCTGCGGTAATATCGCGGCGATCAGCGTCGACAACACAATAAAATAGACGAACGATACCAGTACACTCACAGCCATCTTGACTTCGAACGTATGCCTAATGACGTGTGCCAGTAATGATAAACCCCACACCAACAAGACGAAATCAGCCAATGTACTGACTGGGCTGCCAGCTGCATCGATGCCTGAGGGCCGCCAAACGTACAACGGCAGGGCAGCCAGATTAATGAATGCCGATGCACCGCAAAGCCCGCCAAATGCCTGCTGAAACCGAGCTGGATGCCCCACAATATTAAGTGCCACCCACATGACCAGAGCCGAACAGCTTAGATCGATGCCTGCCTGCATCAATGCCTTGAAAAGGCCTACCGGTGCCATCAGTGCGAGCAAATAGGTGATCAGGGCCAATGCAATACCTATCTGCATCTGCGCTCGTCCGCTCGGCAAGTCCTGCGGCTTGCCCATCAGAAAGGCAATATTGAAATACTGCTGAAACAGTTCACGCACGGTGTAAAAAAGACACAGCTTTTGGTCAGGAGCTGATGGTATCACTTGAACCCGCGTGTATGATTTGTGCTTGGCCTGCGAGTTGCTGTTCAGTTACTTTGCAGGCACAACCCATCGTCTATCACTTAGAGCGCTCCGCCTTCATGTATCAACCCGGAAAAGCCTACCGGCTTAATGAACGATTCAGAGGCTATTTGCCGGTTGTGGTTGACGTGGAAACAGGCGGTTTCAATGAGCGCACCGATGCGCTTTTGGAAATTGCAGCCGTGTTACTTGACTTTGATGAGCAAGGCAAATTACACCCTGCTAAGAGCTATACAACCCATGTGGTGCCATTTGACGGCTGTAATATAGAGCCCAAGTCGCTAGAGGTTAATGGTATCGATCCCTACCACCCGCTACGAGCCGCTCGAGAAGAACGCGAAGCGCTATCGCATATTTTTACACCCGTGCGCAAGGCCGTCGCAGCCGCTGAGTGCACTCGAGCAATTCTGGTGGGACATAATGCGTTTTTCGATCTCAAATTCGTTAATGCGGCTGTCGATAGAACCGGTATTAAGAAAAACCCGTTCCATCCGTTCAGTTGTTTTGACACGGTATCGCTATGTGGACTGGCTTATGGGCAGACGGTGTTGGCTCGTTCAGCCGTGGCTGCCGGTATGCAGTGGGACACTGCAGAGGCCCATTCAGCGATCTACGACACGCGCATGACTGCCGAACTATTCTGCAAGGTTGTGAATCGTTGGGAGCACTTGCATGAAGGCATAGACGCCCCGATTGCCGACGGCTCCTACTTGCCTCGATGAACCCGTACCGCTCAGCACAATACTCAGCAAAACGCCTATAGTCAGTTTGAACCGGTTTACTATAGACCCTGTCAATCGGCAACATTGGACGGCCCTACCAGTCCGCCGGGGGCACTTGGCCTGCCACTACATCATGCTGAAAATTAACGACCAGGTTTCAATCGAACTCGATGAAATCGAATGGCAAGCCATTCGCGCTCAGGGTGCCGGTGGGCAACATGTCAACAAAGTATCGTCGGCTGTTCACTTACGTTTTGACATCAAGGCATCATCACTGCCCGAGCCTGTTAAACAGAAACTGTTGCTCATTAAGGATAAGCGCTTAACCAAGGACGGTGTCATCGTCATTAAATCTCAGCAGCATCGACGCCAGGAACTGAATCATGACGCCGCCTTAAAACGCCTGGCCGAACTGGTTAGAGAGGCACTGCATGTCCCTAAAATGCGCAAACCCACTCGGCCCAGTAGAGGATCGGTGCGCCAGCGACTGGACAGCAAAACCAAGCATTCAAAACTCAAGGCCAGCCGCGGTAAGGTCGACTTCGATTAGGCGCTTGAGTCGTGGTGTGATATGCCGGGATCTTAGCGCCAAACTGGCGCTGTACTGCCCGACTGAGCTAGCTTTTGCTGGCAGCGTTATCCACCATTTTTTTCAGTTCACCATTGTCTGCTAATTCCATGGTGATATCACACCCACCGACCAGCTCGCCTTCGACATACAGCTGCGGAAACGTCGGCCAATCGGAAATTTGCGGCAAGGTTTCACGAATGGCAGGATCGGCGATGATATTGACATAGGCAAATTCCTGCTCGCATTTTTTCAACGCTTCCACCGTACGCATTGAAAATCCACACATGGGCAGCTGAGGCGTGCCTTTCATGTACAGGATTACCGGGTTTTCGCTGATTTGCTGTTCTATCCGGGTTTTTACGTCGGTTGCTTGATCTGTCATGGTCTTTGCCAATAATTTTATCGTTGAAATACAGGTTAGAAGTGTAACCCGTGCCGCCTGCACGAACGCATCAAATGAATAACCTGGGGGTTGAGTGACCAATCTACAAGACACTTAGAGTCACATCGTTCAAGTTTGTTGTGACTCAGCACTGCAAATTAGTCTCGTACCCGTATTCCAGATTGAGAATGCAGCCGGTGCTCAGTCGTCCGGTTTGTGTGGGCTGAATTGGATCTTCACTGGGTATTCCGAGTGCCTTGATAAGAGCCCTGATTCACATGAGAATCAGGGCCACAGAGGACATGAACCGCACACTAACAACCCGGTTGACGCCTGACTCTAGGCCGTAGTTGCGGATGCAAACCGCTCGGACACCTTGGCCCAATCAACCACTTCCAACCAACCATCAATATAGTCAGGCCGTTTGTTCTGATATTTCAGGTAATACGCGTGCTCCCAGACATCCAGCGCCAGAACCGGCGTGCCTTGCATATCTGCCACTGGCATCAGGGGATTATCCTGGTTCGGCGTTGAGGTCACGGCCAACTTGCCATCTTTGACGATCAACCAGGCAAAGCCAGACCCAAAACGGGTAATGCCCGCTTGCTTAAGTCCGGCTTTAAGCTCGTCCATGGAGCCAAAAGCACCATCAATCGCTGAGGCCAGCTCACTGCTCGGTGCGCTACCGCCATGACACATCGAGTTCCAGTACAAAATATGGTTGTAATAACCGCCACCGTTGTTACGAATAGCCGGAGACGTACCGCTATCCACCTGCGCCATGACCGCTTCGAGTGATTTATCTGCCAGCGGAGAGTCCGCTACCGCACCGGTAAAATTGTTGAAGTATGTGCGATGGTGGCGATCGTAGTGTATCTCCATGGTCTGGGCATCAACATGAGGCTCCAGAGCCGAGTAGTCGTAGGGTAGATCGGGGAATGTAAAAGACATAAAGGCTCCTTGAATCGGTTTGATTTTGCTTGGGTTACGAACGGTGGTACGAACCAGGATCACTATTCGCCTATGGTCGCACCGCCTGTTCTACCTTGGCAAGCGTGGGGAATGCGATCTGAAATCACCGCTAGGGTATTACATGATTTAATCCTCGGGGCAGCCTTTCGCTCGCCGGAATTTTCCGTGTTCAGCGATCCGGTGTGGATTCCGGCCTGGACCTCACATAGCGCTCTGTGTTGCCCACCACTTGGCCTGTTCGCGGAACTGTACTAGTATCGAGCGCTTGTCTTTTTGAAAAGGGCCTGATTTCATGGCTTCATTAATGGCGGCCTACGGACGTCTTCCCGTCACTATGACACGTGGTGAAGGTGCACGCCTGTGGGATGACACAGGTCGCGAATACCTAGATGCCTTGTCTGGCATTGCCGTCTGTGCGCTGGGTCATGCAAATCCTGCCATCACTCACGCGATCGCTGAACAAGCTGGCGAGCTGATGCACGTCAGCAATTTGTACCGCATTCCTCAGCAGGAAGCACTCGGTGACGATCTGTGTCGACTATCAGGTATGGACAAAGCGTTCTTTTGTAATTCAGGCGCCGAGGCCAACGAGGCCTGCATCAAGATTGCCCGGCTACACGGCCACAGCAAAGGTATAAAGACACCGACGATCATTGTCACTGATACGGCCTTTCATGGCCGCACCATGGCAACCATTGCCGCTACTGGTAATACCAAGATCAAAGCAGGTTTTGGCCCCATGCTTGAAGGCTTCGAGATTGTTCCTTTCAACGATGCCGATGCCGTTCGCGCGGTAGCATCAGCGCGCAACGATATCGTTGCCGTGATGATTGAACCGATACAGGGCGAAGGCGGCATCAATATTCCAGACGACGGTTACCTTCAGGCCCTGCGCCAAATCTGTGATGAGAATGACTGGTTGTTGCTGTGCGATGAAATCCAATCGGGAATGGGAAGAACCGGCAAATGGTTTGCACACCAGCACGAAAACATCAAACCTGATGTCATGTCACTGGCCAAGGCGTTGGGCAACGGCATGCCCATTGGCGCGTGCCTGGCCAGAGGTGCGGCTGCCGATTTGATTCAACCCGGTAGCCATGGCACAACTTTTGGCGGCAACCCGATCGCTTGCCGGGTCGCTGGGACTGTCGTTCACGAACTCGAACACCGTCACTTGGTAGAGCGCGCCGGCGTATTGGGTACACGCATGCGCGAGGGGTTTAACAATGCATTGCACAATCAACCCGGTATAAAAGACATTCGCGGGCGCGGCATGATGATAGGCATAGAACTGGACGTACCGTGTGCCGAGCTGGTCACCAAAGCGCTGGAAAACGGGATTTTGTTAAATGTGACGGCCGATCAGGTCGTTCGATTGCTGCCTCCTTACATACTCACTGATGAACAGAGTGATGACCTGGTACGGCGCATCAGTGACTTGATTATCGAATTCTTAAGTCACGCCAATCTGCCAGCCAGTGAAGTATCAGCCTGAACAACCGAGTAACTATGCGACATTTTCTCTCAGAACTTGATCTGACGGCTGACGAATTCCGCACCATTATTCAACGCGGTAGTGAGCTGCGCAAACAATGGGAAGCCCACGAAAACGAAGCTTCATTGCCAAGACGTGTATTGGCCATGATCTTTGAAAAGTCATCGACACGTACACGCGTATCGTTTGAGGCAGGCATGGCACAGCTTGGTGGCCACGCCATCTACCTGTCACCCAACGACACACAACTGGGTCGTGGCGAACCCCTGTCGGATACGGCGCGAGTGCTCTCACAGATGGTCGATGTTATATCGGTACGCACGTTTTCGCATGAAGCTCTGGAGCGTTTTAGCGAGGTATCGACAGTGCCTGTGATCAACGCACTGACTGATCTGCTGCACCCCTGCCAAATGCTAGCCGACATGCAAACCTTTCTTGATCATCGAGGCGATATCACTGGCAAGCGTGTCGCGTGGATAGGTGATGGCAACAACATGTGCAACTCCTATATCAACACCGCAAGGTTGCTGGATTTTCAACTGGTATATGCCTGCCCGGATGGTTACCAGCCCAATGAACACATCCTCGCCGGTGCGAAAGGCCAAGCACAACGTGCCGCCTCACCCGAAGAGGCTTGCAAGAACAGCGACCTTATCGTGACAGACGTGTGGGCCAGCATGGGCCAGGAAGAGGAACAGCAAGCACGCGAGCAGGCCTTTCAAGGGTACGAAATAACCACAGACATGATGGCCTTGGCAAACGACGACGCGCTGTTCATGCACTGTCTTCCAGCGCATCGTGGCGAAGAGGTATCAGCGGATGTTATTGATGGGCACCAGAGCGTTGTCTGGGAAGAGGCCGGTAATCGATTACATGCACAGAAAGCACTGCTGGAATTTTTATTGCTCTAGTGCTCTATTGCCCTATTGCCCTATTGCTCTATTGCTCGTTTGCTCGTTTGCTCGTTTGCTCGTTTGCTCGTCTGCTCGTCTGCTCGTCTGCTCGTCTGCTCGTCTGCTCGTCTGCTCGTTTGCTCTGGCAGCCTAAAAACCGTCAATGCAATGAAACAGCAATCTGTGTTTAAAGGCATTAGCGGTTACGGTTCACTACTTGTTATGCTATCGATTACTGTAGCGACCAAAGGATACATACCATGTCAATCAAGGATGCTTTCTCGGACGACGAATGGTTTCTGTTAGGTTCCATGCCCGGCATGATCGGTGCGGCCATGAGCCATGCCGCGCCCAGCGGCCTTATAGGCACTGTCAAGGAAATGAGCTCCGCAATGCGTGCGTCCGTACAGGGCCGTCAGGAATACCCTGACAGCGAGCTGATCAAGGCGCTGATCGTGAAGGCCGAGAACTGGGATGATGCCAAGGAGAAAATTGCCCAGTATCGAGAGCGTGCCAAGCAGCGTATGGAATCTGAGTCCATCACCTCACGTGAAGATCTTCAAAGAATTGCGCTCAATGACTGCAAGGCAGCAGCACAACTCGTCGATGAACGTTGCTCAGACAGCGACGCCAAAATTTACAAGCAATGGACGGTAAGTGTGGCTCGCGCGGTCGCAGAAGCGGCCAAAGAGGGCAGCATATTAGGCTTCGGGGGTGAACGTGTATCGAAGGCTGAGCGTGAATTACTCACACAGATAGAACGCATACTGGGTGTTGCCACCGGTGAACTTTACGCTTGATTTATCCACAACGGGTGCTGCTACCGGCAATCTTTACGCTTGATCTATCCGTGCTGGGTGTCGATACAGACAAACTTTACGCTTGATCTATCCATAATGGGCATTGCTACCGGCAAACTGTACGTTTGAAATATCAGACCACGACAGCGATCAACATCACCGCCGTTGCACCAAATCCCATCATCCAAATCAGTGACCTCCAGGGAACCCAGCCCAACGCGTAGGCTGGGACGTACAGAATCCTGGCAATCAAAAATACCCAGGCTGCCGCCTCTGTAACGTTGCTGGATTGCCCGGATAGGCTGACGACCAGCACCGCAATGGTGAACAGTACCAGCGCTTCAAAATGGTTATTCAGCGCCCGTATTAGCCTGGCGGTTCTCAGGCTGACTTGCCCTTGTAGAGATTCACCATCACGCGGGGAAAGGGTTTTACTCACACCCACCTCTAGATTGGCGGGTACCGCCATGAGGCCAAACTGCACCATTTGCCACAACGCGGCCAGCGCTAGCACATAGAGTTCGGTTGTCATCGATTCAAACCTCTGTTGTCTGTTCGCACCGTTTGCAAACTACGTCCCATAATCAACCTAACCATCTTACAAAGCCAGCTGCAGGCAACCGCTGTGGCTTGGACGTTGCATTTCTGACATGGTCCAATTCATAGATTTACAACGGAGCTTGTGCGAGATGATCCGCTCTCTTTCATGGCTTTATGCAACTCCAACCAGAGGGGTCGCTTTCGCCATCCACTTGATTCTGAGTTTGCTGGTGTTTTCAACGCTGGTTGCCATGATGCTTTTGTTCTGGTTTCCAGGCGATCTATTTTTCATCGATGGTGGCTGGCAAGGCCTAAAACTTGTCGCCATGGTAGATCTTGTTCTCGGTCCAGCGCTGACACTGATTCTTTTCAAACCCGGTAAACCCAAACTGGTGATGGACATGTCGATGATAGCGGCAATTCAACTCAGTGCATTGGCTTACGGTTTCTATACGACGCACCAGCAACGTACCGTTGCCGTTGTTTTCGCCGAAAACACCTTCAATACGTTGTCGGCCAAAGCAAACCTGGAGGCCAACCAGCAGCTGCGCAAGCTTGACGTTCAGCCCGGCACACTTCCTCCGGTTTCACTGTTCAAACTGCCGTTACTGGTGACACCTGCACCGGATAAGGAAAGTTACGGCAAATTTCTGGAGAACATTCTGAACGGCTACCCCGGACCCCAAGAACGTAGTGATCAGTATGTACCAATGGCAA
The DNA here is from genome assembly GCA_938003775.1 of uncultured Granulosicoccus sp. Taxonomy (GTDB): domain Bacteria; phylum Pseudomonadota; class Gammaproteobacteria; order Granulosicoccales; family Granulosicoccaceae; genus Granulosicoccus. Next base: position 13,648 of record CALKXZ010000005.1, read on the forward strand.
CGCATCACGACATGATTAAAAAAAATGCGCTAAGCCACGAACAGCTGGCAGAAAATGGCACATTGGAGTCTGTTGAAAAAGCGCTGAATAAAAGAAATCTGGACGCCTCACAAGTAGAGTTCTACCGTTTCAAAGCACGTTACGCCAACGGCGTTGCTATATTTGATCCCACACACAAACGCATCCTTGACTACATACCGGCTCCTGAAAAATCAACGAACCCGGATGAGAAAATCGAAGTTGCGCAGGAGGAATCTAATTAAGCAGGATTATGTGAGGGCATCAAAGCCCGTTAGCCCGCGCAGCATCACGTATTTTTGATGGTGGTGTGTACTTCAGTGAGAGCAGAATTGCATTACTCTCAGACGCCACTGGGTCTATCCTGGCTTTTTGCCGACGATATCGATACGCACCAGAGACGGTCCAGTTACGCGTGTATTTCCACTCAAGTTTCGGCTCAAAGCTAATAAAACGACGCGCAAACCGATCGTCCCTTCTTGCTCCCAGCCGGTCCGGTTCGAACGCTCTGGCTCGTAGTGAAAAGTTCAGTCGAGAAGACAAAATACGATACATATCGCCAGTGAGTTCCTGCGACTCGACCTGTGACCCGGAACTACTGGGTTCCACATCAACGGAGAATTTACCGACATAGCGAGTCAGGCCTGCATCGCGCGTCAAAGAAATAGAACCAAGCCATCCATTTGATTGTGTGTCCAGTGCAGCCAGTTCCTCTGGACTGACGGTGACACCGTCAAAATTTACGGTGTCTGTCTTATCAGACGTATTGTTATAGATACCACCTGTAATGCCGAGCTTCAGTGTGGGCGACAAAGATCGTTCGTAGCCAAGTGTGAGCGTTGATGTTGTCGATATGGAATCACGCCTGGGATCTCGACGGATTTCAGGCACCTGCGAATCGGGTATTTTCTGTTCGAACGGAACATTGACTGTCGGTTCCACTTCCGAGGTAAACCGGCTATAACCCGCTGATAAAGACAGCGTGGTAATCGGTGTGTACTTATAGCGGAATCCGATTTTGATTTCACCTTCTTGAAAATCATCCAGTTCACCGTTTGGTGTGAATACACCGACATCATCCAACGTCACCTCGTTAAATGATAAGGGCACGCCGTCGAAATTCCCTTCAGGTGTTCTTGGAAACGTATTCAGGTAACGCTGGTAGATAGCATCTTGTGGGTCAGGTAGATCGTGCTCGACCAGCGTAATAGTAGCGTTGGTATCAAATATCAGTCGCCGCGATACATCATACTCATAGGTTGGCTTGATGATTATTTCACGGCGGGCCACGTTACTGGCCTGCGACAAATTTAAACCCGTATCGCTAGCCAGGTTTTCGGCATCGCTCAAGTCAGCAGCAATATCGCGGCTCGGTGTATCTTGTTTAAACGTAGTCCGAACGCCATAGCGGGATCTGGACGAACGTAATTTGGCTTCAAAGCCCAGCAGCTGGTTAGAGTCCAAACCTTCATCGCCGTTACTATCGCTGCTGGTCAACAGGCCATCGATTCGTACTAGCCCTTTTAAGCTGGCAGCTTCAGATTGCCGGCTTAGACCAAGCTCACCGACCACGCGGGTTGCGCTTAAACTACCCGATACATCGGGCAGCAGGTAGTAGTTGTCGTCAAAACGCTGGTCCAATGTGACCGACGGTTCAAACAACCAGATATTGGCCTGCACAGGTGCGCTCAACAGCCCTAGCACCGCCACCACAGACCCAACTCCCGCTACCACAGCGCAGCGCGCTTTACTCACATCAGACATGAATCCGATTTCCCGGTTGATCTTGCCAGCGGTGGGAATTAAATCACCACAACAAGGCGTAGTACGAGCCATAGGTTTGTGCAATCGCTTTCTTACGGCACTAATACCACATCACCACTTTGTAGAATGATGTTCTGTTCCAGTTTGCGCCCCCGGGAAACCGAGCGGAAGTCAAAGTCAAACGTCACTTCACGGCCGTCCTGCCGCCTTAGAATTTGAATGTCACGGCTGTCCGCATACGGCGTAAAACCACCGGCAAGCGTTACCGCCTGTACGACATCGACATAGCGACCCAAGGTGAACTGGCCAGGTGATTCAACCTCACCCAACACGAATACGGTATAGCCAGAGATTTTGTCTACCGAAACCGTCACCTCGGCATCGGGTACATAGCGCTGTAGCCGTGAGCGGATTTCATCCTGCACTTCAAGCGGGGTGCGACCAGACACCTGGATATCCCCGGCCAGTGGGAATGACACGCCCCCGTCAGGCCGAACCAGCACCTTACGATCAAGATCCTCCTCTTTCCACACAGAGATATGCAACACATCTTCGGGACCGATGCGGTATTCAAGCCCGGAGGTGGTTTGTGCCTGCGCAAAAACCGGTAGCAACAGCAGAACCGACAGCATGGCGCTGACTATGAGCGAGCGGCGTGACGTCGAGGTAGATATAACTGGCATTGGATCTGGCTCCCGAAAGTACACAGGTACCTGCACGATGGTGCGGACGCCTGTTTGACTGATTAGCAAGGCCAGGAGTATAGCCGATCAATCATTGGCACAAACGGGACACAGGCTGAAGTATTTGCAATGCCTTTGAACAGCGGCGACAAATGGGATACCGCTGTTGCAAAAATCAGACAAACATACGCGCAATAGTGAAGCGCAACACCGAGACCTAACCCGGTGGCAAAGCCCCTTATTGCATGATCTGAGTTGCGGTATCGATGATCTCATCGCGCAGGCTTGTACCATCATAGATAGTGCGGAACATATCCACCTGATCTACCCGGTCTCCCTGTGTAAACAGCTTTTGCAAATGCCCATAACTAAAGGGCTGATACCGCAGTTCAACCGACACCGTGTAGATACCAGAAGCAGCCATCGGCAAACGGTAACTCACTGTGTCAAAACCGCTGTTGAAATCGTTGTCATCCATGGCTTGTCCAAACGTACCAACGGTATCGGGCAATGATGCGTCCGTTTTAATCGCGTTTTTGTCTAATCCAGATGGCAGTAGTCGGTTGTCCTTGAGAAAGAAACTGCCTGATAACAATGAGTGTGTGCGGTTATTGTCGGAGTCACCAACAATGGTTTGATATACCTGCACTTGCGTCTCTGAAGTAATGACGTCGTAGTGTTGCTCCCATGAAGCAGGGTTGATGTCCTCTGACACACCCACGATGCTGCCATCGGCGTTAATTTTGCCACTTTCGAACACGAGTTGACCACGCTCATCCAATACCTGCACATGTAAATAAACACGTCGCGAATGATAACCGCCAGGTAGTTTGTGACCGGTGTGATTCTCAACGAGCACATCAAAGTTAAGCTTGCCTTGCTCGGGCTCCACCTGGTTGATCGAAACAGTTGCCGAGGTCTTGAGAAATTCACGATTACGGGCTATGGCACTGTCGAAGTCCAGACCCGGCTTGATACCCAGTTGGTCACCAAAGTTTTTAAACATATCCTGCATAACCGTGTTTGCACCTAGAAACGTGTGCTCAGCAAAATCCGGTCGCAACTCGTTGGCCGTTTCTGCAATTTTTACCGGCTCATTTACTTTAGGCATATGGCAGGTCTGACAACTGGCCTCTTTGGGTCCACCCATGGCGTAGTCACTGTTGAGCCATTCGGTATAGATAGCCTGCTCCGCAAAATGCTCTGCCCCATCAATCTTCTGGCCCTGCGGATCTACCGGAACGATATTCAAGTTATGGCAGGTGGCACAACTTTCAGATGTACTCAAATGTGGCCCATGTTGAGCCTGGAACCCAACCTGTTCACGCATATAGGCACCATCAGGATCCGCGTATTGTCCATAGGCGGGCCTGTCGGCCTTGTCACCTGTGGGCGAGCCATTAATCACATAGCCGCCTGTCATGCCCTCGTCGGTGCCGAAATTCGCACCGTCCATTTGATGGCATAACGTACAGGTAACGCCATCCATTGCGTGATTAAACAACTCATCGGTGTTGTCCATGGAATAGAAACCCCGTTGTAGATTGCCTTCCGCTTCTGAACCTTTGTCAAACAACCGCAAATCCAACCCCGCTTTTTTAGCCAAGTCATGCGCAGTGGGGGCGTGACACACAATGCACTTGTCATTGATATCATCTTCAAGATTTGGGAAATTATCCAGCTCTGACGCCACCACAGCATGCCAGTACGGATCACGCGTTGCATTTGCCATAACGCTGGTTTCCCAGGCTGTGCCAATAGACAAGTCACGAGCGGTATCGTCGTTCGGATTGAGTGATCTGACACTCATCTCAGGCCCGTTGTGACAGGCGGCACAGGTACCGCTACCGGCGTGATGATCACCATCAAAAGCATCATCAGACAACGCCAGGCTTGGTAGCAGACCGCGACCGGCTTGCCCCGCAATTGGCTTGTTGGTCACGCTTGAATCACCACCGCTACCACCGCCACCACACCCACTGATCAACCCAAGCATAAGTACCAGCAAACTGGCACGCAACAGACCTGATTTCATGTTTTTACAGTACATATCGTCGCTCTAGGCCAGTTAACCGTTGTCAACAACGGCTCACAGTTGTTGTGGTGACAGACAATTGAAGGCATTGGTCGTCTGCGTAGTTACTCTCATAGCGACCTGAGCGGCAGTCGGTTTAACCACATTCGAGCACTGGTTCACTTTGCAACACCACCAACCCATCAAACTGACAACACTGTGATGCAGCAGTAGGAATCATCACCTGTTGTCTACACTGATCGCGCCAGTCGATACGCTAGTGCGCTGTAACCGTCAAAGCGTTCAAACAGCGAATCGCCAAGTGTTCTTCCACTAGGCGCTTGCTCGCAGGCGTATTGAAATACTCCAAGAGCAAGCAACAACGGGTAAGGACGCTTGGCGGTTCGCCCTTCGGGAGATCCCCAGTTGTCGCACCCATCATCTGAGTTAGTAATCGGCAGGTTCAAGGATATGGATTACCGGTGCCAGGTTATCAGCGACCCAGATCGTACCGGGAAATACATCAGCATCACCTTGAGAGGTTACATCCAGTGGCACAGTGCCTACGTCAGCTTTCAGTACCGACTTAGACGTAACCGTTGTACCGTTACCATTGAACTGCACTCGATAAATAGACTTGTTGAAAGCTGCCGCAATCAAATCACCCTGCATAGAGCCTGCAAAATTGGAGGCAGTGTATTCATCAAGCCCATTAGTCGAGGCTTTGTTGGTCGTAAGTGAACCATCGTTTTGCCCAGGAATTTTGAAATCACATTCTTCTGGGTTGGCACTGCCCTCAATGGGCGATTGCCCACCGAAGGTATTACTTTTACTACCACGAGTGGGATTGGGGTGGCCCGCGTAGTAGCCCTGCGTAATCAGATGCAGACCGTCTTGATAGGTGCCACCACCATTATCAATACCATCCGAACAGTTGTTGCCCGGTGACCCACCCCAGCCTGAATTCGGGCCGTTATCCCAGGTATAAAACTTACCAGACTGGGTGTACACGATATCGTAAGCATTGCGAAGACCTGTGGCAAAAATCTTCACAGGACCATTTTGTTCAAGTATTGCTTGGTTAAGCCCATCGTGCCCCCCAAACGGGTCGAATTGATCAGCTGGACCATTGAGCGTAGGTAAATCGTAAGTAGCATTACCAATCATTCCCAAATCAATCACCACAGTTGCCGCTGACAAGGCGTATTCAGGCAGCTCGGCAAAGTTATTAGAAGGTACACCCTGATTCGTATTACCGCCTATATTTAAATAGATTTTGTCACCTACCAGCACCAGACCATTCGCCACATGATTCTCTTCTGAGCGTGGCAATCCACGTACCAGATCCTGCTTAGACCAGTTACCACCGTTGTTGGTCAGCTTGTGCAAGATGCCTGAGTTGGTATCTAAATTAACGTCGTTACCCGAGGGGCCCGCCGCCTGTCTTGGGTCGCTAGAAGCAGCATAAATAATAGGCGCGGTGGCCGTTCCAGTTACATGAATGCCCGTGAGTAATCGTTTACTGGCAAAATTTTGTGTGCCATCGTCGTTATGATTCGGAACGTTCTTGATCAGGTTGATGGTCTCAAGTTTATTCCCTGAATAGTTGTCTTTACCATTGCGGGTAATCTCGAACACATGAATGGGACCATCCATTTCGGCAACATAAAGTTTGCCATCAGGACCGAACTGTAGCGAGGTGCCCCTGGTAATTGACTGACCTGTATTGAGTGTACTGACAGAGAAATTGACCGGTACAGACTGCGGCGTCACTACATTGGCTTCCAACTCAATTTCCAGAGAACCGTTGTGACCATCATGGAACACCTCGGCAATCGCGGTCTTTATTCCCGTAGCATCGGTTGCCAAATTCACTTTGACATCCAACGGCTGGCCAGCAACAAGCGTGGTGGGTTGAAAATCAACCTGAAAAGAATCAGCGTTAATGCCACTGAGTTGAATAGCCGACACGTTGATAACCGGTGCATCGGTTTCGCCATTGTTGGTCAAGATAAAATTTTTCTGCGCACTACTGTTTTGAATCGCCTGTCCAAAATCAACTGTTGTATCTGAACTACCCAGATCTGATGTAAGCGGGTATCGAGATTGACCGTTGAACAACATGACATACGGTGCGGTAGCGCCAGCGATAGATAAGCGTAAACCAGCCGACTTGGTACCCGGTGTCAGTGGTTTAAATACCACACTAACTTCGACTGATTCGCCGCCATACAACGTGTGAAAACCGTTGAAATCCGACGAAAATTCATTGGCACTTTTACCAAAAAGAACGACATCTTGTATCTCGACAGCAGGTGCATCCGCTGCACCGGTGTGGGAAATGGTAAAACTGTGGGTGACGGCGGTACCAATATCGAGCAGCCCAGTGTCAATTTGATTAGGCGTTATACTCAAAGCACCCACTCGACTCACCGTACCCGTGCCCGTTAACGGTACAGTGATTCGCCCTGAGCCAGAGCCTGCTTGAGCATTTGTGGCAGATTCGGTTGCGGGGTCAGTCGTGGTGTCTTGAGCCCACAACGGGTTACCGGACACCAGTATCACGAGAATACTAGCCAGGAGTACGTTTCCGCACCACACAAGGCACTTGTTCGTCATTTATTTGAATCTCTCAAGAAGTAGTAGCCAGTCACCTTGCCAAGCAACAATTGGACATTTGCAATATTCGTGACAAGATCGTTACTTCTTACCAATAGTGCCCACATTGTCCCGCGTGATAGTCTGTTGCCGCGTTTGGATCGGTGATAATCAGCGCTGATAAATTTACAAGAGACCCTATGTCCTTCATCAAGCCTTTCATGAAAGTTCTGTTGCCAGCCACCCTGGCCGCACTTGCGCTGCAGGCCACCGCTAACACACCAGACGCAGGTCCGTTGGATCTGACCCTGCCCGCTACGGTCACGGAAAAGCCTGGTAAGCCAGGGGTTACGACATTAACTCTGCAACCCTCACTTTCGGTACAAGTAGCAAATCCTGCACAAACACAGCAAATATTGCGCGATGCGGTAGCACTGGAACAGTCCAGTCTGGAAAAGCTGGACCGTGATGAACTGCAAACAAAAGCGGAAAACGGTGAACGTGCTGCACAGGTGGTTCTCGGTGCTGATTTCGCCCAGGAGGCAGCTTTGTTATCGTTCGCCCCAGCAGCGGCCAACGATGCCTTGAGTGACGCTGCCAAATGGTATTCCCTGGCTGCCAGTCGTGGATTTCCCGGTGCACCGTCTCTGGATCAAGCCGGCATCAGGTTCTACCCCATTCGCATTCAGCGCGAACGTCGACCCTAGTGGGATCTAACCTGAATTTGACCCAGATCTCACTCAGATCTTACCTGACGCTCACTTGGATCTAACCCGAAGCCAACCGGAAGCTCACTTGAATCTAACCCAAAGCCAACCGGAAGCTCACTTGGATCTAACCCAAAGCCAACCGGAAGCTCACTGGAATCTAATTCGAACTCAACCGGAAGCTCACGTGGGTCTAACTCGACACTAATCGGATGCTCAACGGGATCTGAGCCGAATTTCACTGGAATCTCATCTGACTCTAACCCGAGTCAACTTCAGATTAGTCAGATTTGACTAACGATCCGCCAGCCGTAATTGCACCAACCCGCCTCAGACAGCCCCACTATGCCCACACACCTAATTAATGGGATTGAGTTGCACTACCAGTATCACCGCCATGATGCTGGCACGGCGTCACCACTGTTGATGCTGGCTGGCATGGCCAGTGATGGGGCTAGTTGGCAGCCAGTAGTCAAGCCGCTAAGCGCGCACCATGATCTATTAATTCCGGACAACCGATGTACGGGTCAAAGCATCCCCAACCCGATTACAACCAACCGGGCACTGATGGTGTCCGATGTGCTGAGGTTATTGGACGCCCTAGGTATTGAACGCGTCAAGATTGTTGGCCACTCAATGGGTGGCATGCTGGGTTGGGCACTGGCGGCACAAGCGCCCGAACGGGTTGAGCTGCTGGTCAGTGCAGCCGCTATGCCATTCGTCATACCCGCGCGCGTGGCTCTGTTCAATTCACTGGCGGCTCTGCGTACAACACAGAACGAAGCGCAGTGGTTTGAGCTGCTGTATCAGTTTTTATTTCAACCGCATTTTTTTCAAGATTCAACCGTCGTCAAGGCTGCTGTGGCAGCATCGATGAGTTACCCGCACAAACAATCAGCGCAAGCCTTTGCAGAACAGGTCCATGGGCTGTCCAGTTTTCTATCAGCACCTGACCTAAGTGCCCTTTCCTGCCCAGTCACGATGCTCACTGGCCGTCATGATATTTTGATGACACCAACGATGCTGACACAGTATGCACGCGAGTTATCAGCCACAAACGCGTGCATCATTGATACATGCATTATTGAGGACGCGGCACATGCACTGCACTGGGAGCAACCACAGGCCTTTGTTGACTGCGTACTGCAAGCTATCAATAAACAATCGGTTAACAACGATTCAATGCCCTGATATCGTCGGCCCATGAACACTCTGCCAAGACGGCAACGTGTCACCGACACAGGCCTGAGCATGATAAACACCGCGCGCAATTGCGCGTGACAGACACACGGCGGCCGCATGCCCCAGACGCATGGTATCCAGCACATCATCCGTAAGAGTCTGCTCAGCAGTGGATAAGGAGAAGACCAGGTCTCCGTCAAACGGTGTGTGTGATGGCACTATCGCGCGGGCCATACCATCCTGAGCTGATACGGCCAGTCGCTTCAGTTGTGCCTTACTCAAGCGCGCATTCGTTGCCACAATAGCAATCGTTGTATTGCTGCCAACCGGCGACGATGGCGAATCAGCGGGTAACGATCGCAACGCGTCATAGGCAGCAATTTTTTCATTCTGTGGCAAGGTGTGAGGATCGAAGTTTGAAGGCATGCCCAATGATCCGAATTCACCATTGAGTTCGAACGGCGCTGCCCAGAAATGTTGATGCCCTGGCACAACCACACTGCCATGTGGATTAGCGACTACCAACGCGCCAACCACAATGCCGCCTGCCATGACAATCGATGCGGAACCCAAACCGCCTTTGAGCACAGCAGTTGTTGCCCCAGTACCAGCACCACTGGTACCCAGTTCGAACGTGCTGGAGACTGCGTTATAAGCCTCCACACCCAGTTGTCTGTAAGGGTTAGTTTGCCAGTCTGATGCACCGCCATTGAGCAAATCAAAGATAATCGCAGCAGGCACAATGGGCACCTGTACAGGGCCTACGTTAAAACCACGGCCAGCCGCTCGCAGTGCATCGGTCACACCCGAAGCTGCAT
>CALKXZ010000006.1 GCA_938003775.1 uncultured Granulosicoccus sp.
TTTGGTAAGACAATATACGGCCTTAATTTTCTAATATTTTCACAAAGAAGAACTTGGAATTATTTATTTAATTAACTTATCTACCTGAAGACAATTAACGTGATAACAGTCAGCATCAATCCACACAATGAAAGTCCACAGCCGATCCAAGTGAATATCTCCAACTCTATGGGATTGTATCCATTCGGATCGAAAATGATGGAAAAGCTCGTTAAGTGGTCACACTCGCACGTTACTTCTCCATTGCTTTCATCAACTTTTTTACAACCTTCGCTTGACCAAGTATCTGTAACAAAAGTTGCGGTTCTAACACAGGGAGTATAATAGTATTCGAATTAATGAATGCATTTGAATTAATTAATTCCAAGTTATCCTAATTTCATATTATCCATAGCTATAATGTCGAGGAAACATTGTAAACAGGAGCAGGTAGGTTACTAAGGGAGCACCGATAATCAACGCTAGCCCTACCGACAAGACAGGAAACTGTTGACCGGTTTGCAACTGGCGCGCGGCTGCCCATTTTTTGATGATCCAACTCAATACGATGGCTGCAAAAAAAGCGTACCAAACGTACTGAAAACCCGGCTGACCCACGGGTTCAGCAAAGATGAGCCCGCGGTTGTTTATTGAAAAGTAAACCGACTCTCCCGCCTCATGAAGCGAACGTGGCCCCGGCAATGGTTTGAGCACGGCGCTGTACCAAAACAGTATTTGCAACAGCAGAGGCACGTTTCGGAACAACTCGATATAGAAAGTGGCTACTTTCTTTATTAACCAGTTACTCGACAAACGGGCAATACCAATAACGAATCCTAGAAACAACGCCAAGATACAACCGATAACACTGACGATAATCGTATTGACAAGTCCCACCAGAAATACGGTGAAGTAATTGGAATCCTCTGAATAGGAAACCAGCGGCGTGGAAATAATACCGAAACCTGCCGAGGTTTTTAGAAATCCGAACCCGGAGGCGAGGCCCCGTGATTCCATGTTGGTGGCCGTGTTGTTGACGATCGAGTAAAGCAGCCAGACAATCACGGCAACCACCAGTGCCTGGTACACAATTGCTCGTTTGTCCGGGTCGCGCCAGAATGATGGCTGTGGCGCTAGAGTAGCGGCTTTGCCGGAAGTATCAGTTGCCATTTGTCAATCTCACAAGGTGTAAAAAGGGCCGCATATAGCGGCCCCCTTCTTCTACAGCAAGCAAACGATGAATTATCGCTGCGGTGCTGCGTACAGCAATCCACCTTCTGACCACAGAGCATTAACACCACGCTCAAGCTTCAACGGGGTATCCGGGCCAACGTTGCGATCATAGCTTTCGCCATAGTTACCCACGGCAGAAACGACTTGCGCACAGAATGCGTTGTCCAAACCAATCTTGGCACCTAGGTCTCCATCTGAACCTAGAATACGCTTGATACCTGGGTCGTCTGAAGATGCCATATCAGCTGCATTGGCTGATGTAATGCCAGCCTCTTCAGCGTTGATCATGCAGTTGAGTGTCCAGCGAGCAACATCAGCCCATTGGCTATCACCATGGCGAACCAAAGGTCCGAGCGGCTCTTTGGAGATGATTTCTGGCAACACCGTGTGATCGTCAGGCTTCGACAGTTTGGTGCGCTGGGCAGCAAGACCTGAACGGTCAGTGGTGTAGACATCGCATCGGCCTGCATCATAGGCCGCGACGACTTCGTCAGCCTTTTCGAAAGCGACTACTGTGTAGTTCAGATTGTTAGCACGAAAATAATCAGCCACATTCAGCTCAGTAGTTGTGCCCGTGTTGGTGCATACCGCAGCACCGTCAAGTTCCAGAGCGCTGGCAACACCCAAGCTGGTAGGCACCATGAAGCCTTGGCCATCGTAGTAGTTAACACCAACGAACTCACCAAAGTCAGAATCACGACTCATGGTCCAAGTGGTATTGCGGGCCAGCACATCGATTTCGCCAGAAGTTAGTGCTGTAAACCGAACCTTAGCTGACAGGGGCGTAAACTTGACCGCCTCAGCATCATTGAACACGGCAGCTGCCATAGCACGACAGAAGTCAACATCGAGACCGGTCCAATCACCTTGGTCATCAGGATTGGAAAATCCGGGTAGCCCTTGTGACACACCGCATTGAATAAAACCCTTCGCTTTAACGGCATCAAGCGTTTCATCGGCTTGAGCCAGACCAGAGGCAGCGGCAAGAGCCGTGGAAACTGCAATCGTCTTTATTAGTTGCATTCAGATATCTCCGAGTGATAATCAGTTAGGTATTATGGAATTGTTGTAGAGCCCGGCATCCTTCACCCCATACTCACGGGACGGCAAACTAACATATTACCACCGCGCCGTTCAATAAAAGTTGCGCAAGAAATTGTTGACAGAAACAACAGCAACAGCTATTAAAAATCAACAGCTTAGTGAATATTTTTTCAAAAATTCACATTTTTACCGAAACTAAGAAGCCGGTAGATTCTTAACCACCTCGCGTAACAGTGAACGCAAACTAGCTCGCAATGAAGGTGTCTCCGGATACCGGTCCACCTTGATTCCGTTAACCACTGTATTGGCAAACGCGGCCGCCAAACTAGCGCTGAAACTGCTGCCCAAATAATGCGTGGTGACGGTTTCCACCACTGGATCTACCTCAAATTGCTGTGTCCACAGCAGTTTCCCGGTGTGTAGATCGACCAGTCTTGCAGAAACCCGGGTGATACGCTGAGTACCCAAAATGCGCCGTTCGCGATCCACCAAGACTGCACCATTGCGATTACGAGCTGCCAGTCTTCGTACGGGTAATTTTGTTACCTGATCTGATTCTATTCGGGCAACCAGTGCGCGCCGAACGGGTAATCCTGCTGCCATCAGCCACTGCATATCTTGCGGGGCAATTCGCCCGCTAGCGGCATAACGGGCGAGCAAGTCATCCAACCTAGCCGGGCCAGTATATTGACGCACAAGACTGTTAGGCAGTACCGACATACCCGCCCTTCCAGACAACAACTGAGTAAAGTCTCGAGCCAATAATTTCCGGTTGATGGCAACATTCAGTCCGGATCTTACGCTGATCCCTATGACTGCCACATCTGCACGCTGGTGCCGTTGACCCGTCAGCGAGGGCGTAGAACACGCACTCAATGTAACAACGGCAAACAGGCTGAATAGCCATACAAACCAACTACTGGCGTGCGACCTGCACCAAACGACGAAGCTTTTATTGCAGACAATCGCTGGGGCAGCCATGATAGCGTGCCGCGCCCGTGTATCCGTTTTGCTGTTCATGTAACGGGCCTATACCCTAAAGGCATCGTCCTGATGGTGGTCGCCCGGACCATTGCCGGGGAGGAGAACGAGAATAAAACCACTCACTCAATAGTGAGTATAGACAAAATATTCAGAACCATTAAGGCCGCAGCACACTCCCAAGGTAATAGTGTCTATTGTCGAGGCAGTCATGTTATTGGCCGTATAATAGAAACAATTCAGAAGGAGACCAGTAATGACCGATAGCACGATTGTCCTGAAAACAACCGACGGCAAAGAATCCGTCCTGCCACGAATTAGCCCAACGCACGGGCCAGATGTGGCAGATGTGCGAGGTCTGTACAAAGACACTGGCCTGTTCACCTACGACCCCGGATTTGCCACAACCGCCAGCTGTAAAAGTGCTATTACGTTCATTGACGGTGATGAAGGAGTGCTGTTGTACAGAGGCTATCCTATTGATCAATTGGCAGAGCACAGTAGCTATTTAGAAGTCTGTTACCTACTGATGTACGGCGAGCTGCCTACGCCTGAACAAAGCGAGTCGTTCAACCACATTATTTCGCAGCACACTATGGTGCACGAAAACATTCGCGATTTTATTGATGGTTTTCGTTATGACGCGCACCCCATGGCCATGCTGGTAGGCACGGTCGGCGCCATGTCATCGTTCTATCACGATTCACTGGACATTAATAATCCGGAGCATCGGGAAATTTCGGCACAGCGACTCATCGCCAAAATGCCAACCATAGCGTCGTACTGTTACAACCACTACCGCGGTATGCCGTTCATGTACCCAGATAACAATCTGAGTTACGTTGAAAATTTCACCCGCATGATGTTTGCCGTGCCAGCCGAAGACTTCGTGACTAACCCGGTTGCCGTCAAAGCCATTGAACTGATCATGATCCTACACGCGGATCACGAACAGAACGCTAGCACGTCAACGGTGCGCTTAGCTGGCAGCTCTGGAGCCAACCCCTTCGCCTCTATTGCATCTGGTGTTGCTTGTCTGTGGGGACCTGCTCACGGTGGTGCTAACGAAGCCGTTATAAACATGCTGGACCGTATTCTTTACTCGGGCGAGACAATTGAACAGACCATCGCACGAGCCAAGGACAAAAAAGACCCCTTCCGGCTCATGGGCTTTGGCCATCGTGTGTACAAAAATTTCGACCCACGCGCCAAGCTTATTCAAAAAATGTGTCACGACCTGCTCAAAGAACTCGGTGGTGATCAGCCGTTGTTCGAACTGGCCATGGAACTTGAACGTGCCACACTGGAAGACGACTACTTTATCGAGCGCAAACTCTATCCGAATGTAGATTTCTACTCGGGCATCATTCTACGAGCTCTCGGCATTCCGATGAACATGTTTACGGTTATGTTTGCTATGTCGCGAACGGTCGGTTGGATCTCACACTGGATGGAAATGCACGAAGATCCCGAATTTCGAATTGGTCGCCCCAGACAAATCTACACCGGCGCCGCATTGCGCGACTACCCGGTTAAGAAGTAGTCTTGGAAGACTCATCGGGCGTGCTGCCAGGCATCACTGCTTCAGCGTTTACGTCCGCACTATCGCAGGCCGCCAACGGCGTATCGGTGGTCACGACAAAACACGGCAACAGGGAAGCTGGCTTAACGGTCAGCTCCATGTGCTCGGTCTGTGCCGACCCAGCTCTGCTGCTCGTGTGCGTTAACCTGGATAATGAATTCTGCGATATTGCTGATAAAAGTGGCGTGTTTGCGGTAAACATACTACCTACCGACTGCATAGATCTCGCAACCGTTTTTGCAGGCTTAGGGGACCACCCGGAGCAATCTCGATTTGATATCGGTGAATGGTCCACGTTATCCACTGGCGCGCCCATACTCAGCAACGCGCTAGTAGCACTGGACTGCGAGATTGATTCGAGTTTGGCCAAGGGTTCACACCGCGTATTTTTTGGCAAGGTGGTCGATGTTCGTACCACCAGTGGTGAACCCTTGCTGTACACCGACAGACGTTTTGCTATCGTGCATCCTGTGCCGCTTTAGTTTACTGGAACACACTCATGCTGCATTCAACGAGCCACCGGACCAACACAATCCACGCTACAGCTTGAATATTCTGTTTTATTGTGACGGTGATGACGGGCGCATGTTGCAGGCTTTTTCAGCCGCGCTGCCAGAACATACCTTGTATGCGTGGGACATCTCGGCAGAACCCAGGCAATGCGGTGGGATCAGCGCCGACATTCTCAGCAGTATCACCTTCGCCATTGTCTGGATGCCGCCAGAGGATTTCTTCGACGGTTTAAACCAGCTGACCCACGTGTTTTCCATATCCGCTGGCGTGGATAATCTTTTACTACACCCAGGACTACCCGCAAGCGTATCAGTGGTGCGATTACAAGATGCAGGTATGGCTCAGCAAATGGCCGAGTATGTTCTCTACGGAGTATTGCATGCTCAGCGCAATATGCAGGAACTTCGAATAGCGCAATGCGCATCCAGATGGGCACACGAACTAAACGCCCGCACTGCCGCAGACACCCGGGTCGGTATCCTAGGTGCAGGAGCGCTAGGCTCACAGGTGGCACAGCGACTTGTGCGCAATCATTACACCGTAACGTGCTG
>CALKXZ010000007.1 GCA_938003775.1 uncultured Granulosicoccus sp.
GATGCCGCTACTGATCAATTTGCTGGTATTTGGCGCTTTGGGCTGGTGGCTCAATTCACTGGCCACCCAGTGGTTACACTCGTTGTCGTTTTTCGACGCGTTTGGCAACTGGTGGATTGTTCGTGCGTTAGAAACTATGGCTCGATGGATTTTGACAGCAGCGCTGTTATTCTCCATGGCCTTTATGTTCACGCTGCTAGCCAATCTTATTGGCGCGCCATTTAATGGCCTGCTCTCCGAGCGGGTTGAGGCGCACCTGGTGGGTGAGGTTGCTGAACCGGCGGCACCATGGCTAACGCTGGTTAAAAGCACACCCAGACTGATGCTGTCAGAAATGTCCAAGGTGCTCTACCTGATTGTGTGCTTGTTACCACTGCTAATCTTACAATTCATTCCGCTGATCAATCTGGTGGCGCCCGCATTATTGTTCTTATTCGGAGCATGGATGTTTGCACTTGAGTACATGGACTATCCCATGGGTAATCACGGTGCTTTGTTTCGCGATGTACGACGGCATATGCGCAAGCGTCGCCGCGTTGCCTATGGATTCGGTAGCGGTGTAGCACTGCTCAGTGCAATACCGCTGATCAATCTGATTATCATGCCAGTGGCGGTTGCTGGTGCAACGGCTCTGTACGTGGACCATCTGCGTGATCAGCCTGTGGAAGAACCCCATTGAATACACATAACTTCTGGTCTTATCTGCAGCTACTGTTGCAACGATCCAAACGCTTCCACAAAGGCGTTGTACGGTTAGCCTTGTGGCTGCTGATAGCGTTACCGATTACCCAGATACAGCCTGCGCTGAGCGCAGCGTTCATTGAATCCCTGCCAGTACCCGGAGGGATTGCCCACGTTGATATTGGGGCAGCTGCCGATTCACCGAACAAAGCGTCTCTTAATGGCCATTCGGTGGCAACCATCACGCGAGACGGTCGACAGATCGCACTGGTTGGCATACCGCTTTCAACCAAACCTGGGCCACTCACTCTCACGGTGACGCAGGCTCATGGGGGCACGCAAGATGTGATTTTCACGGTGGAACCTACCGAGTATGAAGAACAACGTTTGACAATCACTAACACCCGTAAGGTTAATCCTGCGCCGGTGGACATGCAACGGATCAATCGAGAAAACAAGCGGTTGAAAGAGGTTAAGAGTTACCGCGCTGATCGACTGCTAGCGGACTCATTCGACTGGCCACTGGCTGGTCCTGTATCGAGTCAGTTCGGACTCAGACGCTTCTACAATAATCAGCCGCGACGACCACACGGCGGGATAGATATCGCGGCCCCCGAGGGTGCGTTGATCATCGCACCAGCCGATGGTTTGGTGGTGGAAACGGGTGATTATTTCTTCAATGGAAATTGCGTGTTTATCGAACACGGACTGGGATTACAGACTTTTTATGCGCATATGAGCCGGATTGATGTAAAACCCGGTGATCGGATCAGCCAGGGCCAGGTTATTGGTGCGGTCGGACAAACGGGTCGGGTAACTGGCCCCCATTTGCATTGGTCTGTTGGCTTGAACGGCACCTGGGTAAATCCGTTATTGGTTTTATCCAGCGATGCACCACCGGCAAAACGTACCGATCAGTAATCCAAACCGGTGCGCTGGTTAGTCTGGGCCAGTGGGCTTTGAATGGCTGCGCGCGTTGCGAGCACTTTTCGCCTTAGTGCGCTGAGTTTTGCCAGCCAGCGTACGCGTATTGTTAGCCTTTACCAGTGCCGCACGCTTAGCCGGTGTTGATGTGCTCGATTCAGACTTGCCGCCCGCCTGACCGCTTCGTTTGCCGCTGGCCTTCTGCTGAGCATTATCACGCGATTTTACACGAGGCTTTGCACGGGATTTTTCGCGCACGGGTTTAACGCGTTTGGTCTCCTGATAAGGATTGTCGTCCTGACGAAATTCCACACGCAAGGGTGTTCCGAACAGGCGCAAGGCCTTAGTAAAGTGATTCACCAGATACCGCTGATAACTTTTAGGTACCTTCAACGCCTGTTTTCCGTGAATCACAATCAACGGTGGATTCTGACCGCCTTGATGCGCATAGCGCAGTTTGATCCGACGTCCATTGACCATAGGCGGCTGATGCTGCGTGGTGACCACCTCAAGCATGCGCGTTAATTGCGGTGTTGAAAGATTAATAAAGGCAGATGCGTAAGCTTTGTTAATGGACTTAAATACATCCCCTACCCCCGAGCCTTGCAATGCACTGATGAAATGAATACGGGTGAATTTTAAAAACTCCACACGCCGTTCAAGATCTTCGCGCAAGGCCTCACGCTGCGCAGTATCCAGACTGTCCCACTTATTAACGGCAACGATCAGCGCACGCCCTTTATCAATGATGTAACTGAGTAGCGAAAGATCCTGTTCGGTGATACCGTCCGCGCCGTCTAGCAGCATGACGCAAACGTTACTCTTGTCGATCGACTGCAGCGTCTTGATGATGCTAAATATCTCGACTTTCTCACTGACCTTGCCACGTCTTCTGACCCCGGCCGTATCAATCAATGTGTACTGTTTACCGGCACGTTCAAAGGGGATCGATACAGAGTCTCGAGTGGTGCCGGGTTGATCGTAGGCAATGACACGATCTTCTCCCAGCAGACGATTGATTAGCGTGGACTTGCCGACGTTAGGGCGTCCAACAAAGGTGATACGAGGCTCATCATTGTCGCGCGGTTCAAAGCTCGTTTCAGGTATTGGCAAACCGTCAGCATCTAAAGCCACTTCGCTGACCGAAGGCTTATTCTTACGCGAACGTCGTTTGCGAGATGGCTCAACGCGATCTGATTCCGCTATATCGAAATGATCGGCCAGCTCGTCAACCAATTGATGAATACCGCGATTATGCGCGGCAGCTATGGCAACCATATGATCAAAACCCAGCTGGTGAAATTCCAACTGCGCCTTGTCTTCGCCAATACCGTCAATCTTGTTAACGCACAACACCACATGCTGCGCCTGGCGCCGCAATACATCGGCTATTTCTTCGTCAATGGATATTAATCCGGACCGACCATCCACCAGAAATACCACCAGATCCGCTTCACGCACAGCGCTCAGTGTCTGATCAGCCATGGCGGCATCCAGTGTTTCCGGTGCACCGCTTAATCCGCCGGTATCCACGAGCAGGTAAGGCCAGCCACCCACTTTGCCATCACCGTACTGACGATCTCTGGTTAGCCCAGGCAGGTCTGCAACGAGCGCATCTTGCGTTCGAGTCAGCTTATTAAACAGTGTGGACTTGCCAACATTGGGCCTGCCCACCAGGGCGATCGTCGGTTTCATGAATGCACCGGACTTAGCACCGAATTAGCCACATAACCCGCTAGCGTGCAAACCGATAAGCGGCAACTAACCCACCGGTGGACTGCACATACACAGTGTCGTCAAAAAGCTGCGGTCGAGCTGTTATCGGGTCATTACCCAGTCGGGTGCGACCTGCAAGCTTTCCCGTATCAGCATCTAGCACGTGCAGATAGCCTTCGACGTCACCCACCAGAATATCACCCGATGGTATGAATGTTGGCGGACTTAATCTGCGACCGGGCATGGTCTCATTTGACCAGATAATCTGCCCCGACTCCTTGTCCAGGCGATAGACGGTGTCATTGTCATCAACCACAATCAGGCTGTCCGCATTCAATGTAATACCCGCCCCTGCAGACAATGGCACTGACCAGACGATCTGGCCACGCGCAGGCTCGACACGAGCAGCCTTACCCTGATAATTGGCCACGTAAATACCCGCGTTGTCCACCAGAATATCGGCATCAATATCGACCAACCGCTCCACTTCGGAACGACCCGACGGCACACTGATAACCGATTCCCAGATCAGCTTGCCTGAGTTCAGATTCAACGCCAGCAATCGACCATCATCAAGACCGATCAGCACACCACCATCGAGCAGTCGCGGACGACTGTAACCATTGAGTGTCAGTGCTGGCGGTGTGTTGGATACACTCCAACGTTCACTGCCATCGTCCGGATCCAGCGCCACTACCCGGCCATCGGTGCTGCGTGCAACCACGACACCAAACCCCGCCACCACAGGCACCAGAATTTCAGAGCTTGCCTGACGCTGCCACAGAGCCTCACCGGTATCTGCATTGAGTGCGCGTACAACGCCATTGATGTCACTGACATACAGCTGATTGTCAGTACCACCAACACCGCTATTGAGTTTGACACCTAAGCGCTGCGTCCAACGGCGAATGCCATTATCGCGCGAATAGCTGGTGACCTTGCCGTCACGATTAGCCACCACGACTTGATCATTTAATATGAGCGGTTCAAAGCGCGCGCGGCCTGCGTCCCCGGCCTTAGACGACCACAGGCGCAAGAAATCAACGTCAGCACTTGTTGGCGTTAATGCTGCCGGTGGGACCGGTGGCGGTTCTGAGGCACAGCCACTGACCAACGTTGCGCAGGCAACTAACAACGCAACGGCGAACCGAGTCAAACGCTTACCCAAACCATCGATCGCAGCAAAACAGGACACGGTCAGCTTGCACTCTCTGTTGAGCTAGCATCTGATTCACCCGGCTCACGAAGCTCGTTGAGTTTCATGGTCAGCCCTTCACGATTGGATACATACTGGCTAGCCTGGGCCGCTTCGTAGGCGGTACGGGCGGCTTCGCGGTCACCCGAAATTACCAGCAAATCACCACGAGCCTCTTCAACCAGACCGGTGAATGGGGCTGGAAATTTGCCAGGCAAGGTGGACAGTCCCGCCGTCGCATCGCCCAGTGCGCCCTGCACGCGTGCGAGTCTGACTTTGGCAATCAGCTGAACATCGTCTTGTGGCGCATTTTTTACCACCCAACTCAAACGACTGGCGGCATCTTCCAGGTCACCGTTTTCGACCGCAGCGCGCGCAGCTGCCATGTTGGTATAGGCGCTATACAAGGCATCGGGTTGGTCACTTGTCAGCTCATCTGCCAATGATAACGCCGTCGGTGTGTCGTTGTTGTTGATCGCTTCGATCGTGCGACTGAAGGTATCGCTAGCCAACACCGCTTGTTTTTCTTGATGCCCTTGCCAGAAAGTCCAGCCACCGATGGCTCCAGCACCGAGAACAACGCCCGCGACAACAGCGCGGCCGTTTTCAGCCCACCACTCTTTCAACGCTTCGACTTGTTGCTCTTCTGTTTCGTATTCCACTTCAGTTCTCCGCGGCCGCGCCGCACCTGATTGTCTGTTGTTGCTGTCAGATCGGGTAAACACTGAACAGTGTTCGCCTGATCATAGTGTTTTATCGTTGTCGCAGGTCACTCATTCTGCCGCTAGTCTAGACGCATGACAGAATCAGTGCTCAACGCGCCAACAAGCGACTGAGCGTCGGTTCCAATTGTTGCCGCGCTATAGTGGTCTGCTCAGCACCGCCAAGTAGTGGCTTAATAGTGACTTGACCGTTTCCCAGCTCCTCGCTGCCCAGAATCACAGCCAGTGACGCGCCGCTTTTATCTGCCTTACGAAACTGGCTTTTAAGGCTACCTGCAGCCGTGTTGTGTAAAACCGAAGCATTTGGTAGCAATTCACGAACTGTCTCTGCCAAGGCCAGTGAGTCTGCCTGGGCGACGTCGTCAGTACCCATGATAAAGATATCTGGTGTCTGCGCAGGCGGCGTCACACCCAGGGCATCCATTAGAGCAATGACACGTTCCATACCAAACGCCCAGCCAACGCCGGGCATATTGTTTGCCCCCAGTTGTTCAAGCAGACCGTCATAACGGCCCCCTGCACACACAGCAGACTGCGCACCGAGTTGATCGGTGGTCCATTCGAATACCGTGTGCGAGTAATAGTCCAGGCCTCTGACCAGGCGCGGGTTTTCAACAGCATCAACACCGCTGACCGATAACAATTCTCGTAACTCGTCAAAATGTTGCAACGAGGCGTCACTCAGACTATCGCGCAGCGCCGGTGCCTGATTGATCATGTCCTGCATGTCCCGGTTTTTACTGTCCAGTATTCGCAGTGGATTATGCGCCAGCCGGCGTAGGCTATCTTCATCGAGGATTGATCGGTTGGCCTCAAAATAGCTCACCAGTTTTTCACGATACCGGGCACGGTCCTGCGTATCTCCGAGTGTGTTGATCTCAAGCTTAACGGCGCCAGAGATACCCAGTTCTCTCCATAACCGTGCACTGAGCAGAATTAACTCTGCCTCAATTGCAGGACCCGACAGGCCATAGACTTCAGCACCGACCTGTTGAAATTGGCGTTGCCTGCCAAGCTGCGGTCGTTCATAGCGAAACATAGGGCCGCAATACCAGATGCGATTGACACTGCCGGGTTGCAGCAGACCATTCTCTACAGCAGCGCGAACGCAGCCTGCGGTATTTTCTGGTCGTAGCGACAATGATTCACCTTTACGGTCATCAAAGGTGTACATCTCCTTTTCAACAATGTCTGTGGCCTCACCAATAGAGCGCTGAAAAAGGCTGGTTCTTTCGATAACCGGCGTACGCATTTCAGCGTAGCCGTACGCACGCATGGCATGACGAGCAGCGGCTTCCAGCTGTTGCCAAGGGGCAATAGTTGCTGGTAGCAGGTCCGGCATACCGCGCAGACGCGTAAATCGGGTTTTCATATCAGAGCGCTTTATTCAGTTCACTTGACACGTTCACTAACGCAGCGGCTGAGTCAGGTATTCGCCAGCCTCTTCCGATGCAGGAAACTTGTTTAACAGACGACTGGCAAAGTCCTCGGCATTCTGCCGGTTACCAGCATCGCGGTTCAGTTTCAACCCCAGCCACAGACTTTCTGCCGTCTCACTACCATACGCCTGAAAACGCTGAAAATACGCATCGGCGATAGTGAGTCGCTGATAACGGTGCATGAGGTCGGCCATGTGTAAGTAGGCATTGGCAAACTGCGGGTTGACCCGTAAGGCTTCTCGCAGAAAACCCTCGGCTTTGGTCAACTGGTTGGCGTCAAGCATGCACAGTCCGGCATTGTCCAAGGCAAATTCTGGCGTGGGATAATACGGATTATCAGCCGCTGCACGAAACTGTTTTTGGGCATCATTGTATTTACCCACTTCGCACAAATAGATGCCGTAACTATTACGGTGGTCTGCTTCATCGGGCGCAAGCTCCAGCGCCCGCTTGAAATGGACATCGGCGCTGGTCGGTTTCGACACCCTATACTGCAGTTTTGCATAGGTAGCATGCGCTAAGGCGTTTTTGTCATCCTGATCCAGCGCCTTAAGCAGTTTTTCACGCGCCTGATCCAGTTCGCCACGCTGCAGATACTGTGCACCGAGCTGCGCGTTAAACTGCGCAGCATCCTGACGCTTTTTAGGGCTTGTATCACCATTGGTCGCACAGGCTTGCAACAGGCCAATCAAAGCCATTAACCCAATTGCACGAAGGCTACGAGTAATCATCGAACTTGCTCTCCAAATCGTGGCTCCATGAATTTCACGTGCCGTTTGCTGCGATCGTCAATATCTCCCGCCAGTTGCCCACACGCAGCATCGATATCATCACCGCGTGTGGTCCGTTTGAGCGTCAGCACGTCAGCATCGTTCAGGATTTTCGCAAACCGCTCCACCGCATTTCTCGAGGAGCGCTTGTAGCCTGATTGCGGAAACGGGTTGAACGGGATCAGATTGACTTTTGCAGGGAAGCCACGCAACAGTTCTGCCAATTCATGCGCCTGTTCCGCCTGATCATTGACACCTGAGAGCATCACGTATTCAAACAACACGTGTTTTTTACGTTGCGACACCGCCTGTTCGCCGTCAACGTAGCGCCAACACGCAGCCATCAGCTGATCGATTGGGTACTTTTTGTTGATCGGCACCAGTTCGTTTCGCAGGGCATCATTGGGTGCGTGTAGTGACACCGCCAGGGAAATATCCACATTGCTGGTGAGTTTGTCCATCGCTGGAATAACGCCCGATGTACTGACGGTTACACGCCGTTTGCTAAGCCCGTAGGCCAGGTCATCCATCATTAGGTTCAACGACGGGATCAGTTGCCGGTAGTTAAGCAGTGGCTCGCCCATACCCATCATCACCACATTGGTAATACGCTGACTGGCAGTAGCAGGCTCTTGGGCCAACAAATTGGTCGCCAGCCAAAGCTGGCCGATGATTTCCGATACGCTCAGATTTCGATTAAAACCCTGACGACCTGTTGAACAAAACGAACAGTCCAGCGCGCAACCCACCTGCGACGACACACACAGGGTTCCACGATCGCTTTCAGGTATATACACCGTCTCAATACAATTGCCATCGTGCAGCTCAAACAACCATTTCGCCGTACCGTCACGACTCAGCTGCGACTCCTGCACACTGGGCAGCACGGTGGTAGTCAGTTCCAGCAGCTTGGCGCGAGTGGCCTTGGAGATATCCGTCATAGCATTGATATCGCGCACATTGTGCTGATACAGCCATTTTAAAATCTGCTTGGCGCGAAACGGTTTTTCGCCCTGGCTGACCAGAAAGGCGACCAGCGCTTGGTGATCAAGATCAAACAGATTGACGGGGGCGGTTTGAGTCATAGGGGTAATGGCTAGCAACCAGGCGCTTGTTTGATCCATTCAGCGCCTGGGCTTTTCCTATTCTGGCTATCGGGTTCTTGGGCAAACGCCGTCGGCACCGAAGAAAAAGGCGATCTCCTGTGCAGCGGTCTCTGTTGCATCTGAACCATGACAGGCATTTTCATCAATCGATGCGGCAAAACGCTTGCGGATAGTACCTTCGGCAGCTTCTGCCGGATTAGTTGCGCCCATAACCTCACGGTGAGCCAGCACGGCGTTCTCGCCTTCCAACACCTGGACCATGACTGGGCCGGAGGTCATGAAGCTGACAAGATCGTTGTAAAAAGGACGTTCTTTGTGGACCGCGTAGAACTCACCCGCCTGCTCTTTGCTCAGGTGCATCATGCGCGCAGCGATAATGTTCAGACCTGCTTGTTCAAAAGCGGTGTAGATCTGACCAATGACATTTTTGGCAACAGCATCGGGCTTGATGATAGAGAGAGTACGTTCGACGGCCATGCAGGGCTCCTGGAAGGTTTGAAATGAAAATCGGTCAACCCACCATTGTAACGGATTTGCACCTCTACATAGGGTCAGAATGTGTCAGCTTCATGGTTTTCACGGTAATTGGCACCTGTGATGATGTATCAAAAGCGGCACCCGCTTCTGCCCCTGCCATTGCGATGTCCTTGGCATTTTTGAATCTGTCGTACACAGCGTGCATAGCGCCCAGGGCGTAGCAGGCACCCGAACCCACGGCCCAGAAACGCGTGTACTCATAGACTTCTCTGAGTGAAAACAATGCGAATATACCGTTGGCATTGATAAATACTGCGTCTATCTGACTGGTCTCATAGGGGTCTTCTTCGGCATCCTTGGCGTTCAGAAAGTAATTTTCCTTCAAAACCGGGTGCAGTCGAATCAATGTGTCAAAAGCGGTATCACGGGTAGAAAAGTCAGCCTTGACGTTTTTGTCGTTAAACGCCCGCTCTGCCACCAGCGTGTGCGCAGCACTGCCCACTATTCCCATATGGGTCTTGCCAAAGGTCTGGATCTTGGAATGATGCACATCCAGCGAACTATCGAGCCGAATATCGCCGAATGTGGTCAGCGTATCGGCGGCGATGCAGGCGGTCCGACCCTTTCGGGCCACAACAATAGTGGACAAGGCGTTAGTCTCTTAAAGATTATCCAGCGGATAGTGTCGCAGCTTAGCGCGTCAGCTGCTCTCTATTGGATCGATATTTGGGTCGATGTTCGGATCAACACCTGGCAATAACGACAGCTGGTTGGCAGCCTCAGCGGCATTGGGTGAACGTTCAAGTGTGTCTATGGCTTCACGAAACGCGGCAGCATCGGCAAACTGCCGGTACACCGAAGCAAATCGAATATAAGCCACTTCATCGAGCTGTTTTAACTCTTCCATGACCCATTCTCCGACCCGCCGCGCATCAATTTCACGTTCGCCAGCGACCAGACAACGGTGTTTGACGCGAGCCACGGCTTCGTCAATCCGCTCCACGCTAACCGGGCGTTTCTCCAGCGATTTTTGAAAGCCCGCCTGCAACTTTGCATCAGAAAACGGCTCTCGGTTGCCACGAGATTTAACGATACGCGGCAAATTCAGTTCCGCCGTTTCATAGGTGGTAAAACGCTCTTCGCACTCGGTGCATTCGCGACGACGCCGGACATGATCGCTGTCACCTCCTAGGCGGGAATCCACCACGCGCGTATCGACAGCGCCACAAAATGGGCAACGCATTAGCGCCTTCTCCGTTTCTAGCCGAGATTATTCACGAATTTACCCGTCTCTGGTCCACAAGAGCGTCCTCGGTTACCGACACGCGCAAGGCTATCGGCTGATAACCGTTGGGCGTGTCCCTCGCCAACGCGCAAGCCTGTTGCGAGCAAACGGATCAGTTGCCAAGGTCGGTGTTTCATGAACAATCCGCTCTGTCCTGGCGCCGGAAGGTTACCACATGCGCCTGTGGTAACATTTGCGCGCTGGATTATGAGCGCTGCAGCACACAGATAGCCTCGAGTCCGGCAGTGGACGTGCCATCTGGAACTAAAGCCCTGAAGGTGCACTCAATGGTTGCCGACCCAGGCAGTGCATGACAACTCTCATTCGTTATCCAACACGAATTCATCTTAAGGAAGTATCGAACATGACCCAGCCGAAGCGTGTCGCCATTACCGGCGCAGCCGGACAAATCTGCTATTCCATGTTGTTTCGTATCGCCGCCGGTGATCTGTACGGGCCTGATCAGCCGGTCAGTCTCCACCTGTTGGAAATTACCCCGGCTCTGGGCCTGCTCGAAGCGGTCAAAATGGAACTGGACGATTGCGCGTTTCCACTGCTCAGCGACATTGTCGTCACCGATGATGCAAAGGTTGCGCTTAGCAAGGTAGATGCAGCCCTGTTTGTTGGCGCAAAGCCTCGGGGTCCGGGTATGGAACGTAGCGACCTCATCACCGATAACGGCAAGATCTTCAGTGCCTTGGGTGCCGTGCTAAACGAGGTTGGCTCGCCGGATTGTAAAGTGTGTGTCGTTGGCAATCCAGCTAACACGAATGCGTATATTCTCAAGGCCAATGCACCGAATATTAATCCGCGCAACATCACCGCGCTGACGCGACTGGACCACAACCGTGCGTTATCACAACTTGCCAGCAAAACCGGCACCCGCGTGGCCGATATCAACCGTATGGTCATCTGGGGTAACCACTCGACCACACAGGTCCCAGACATTTCCTATGCCTCCATTGACGGCAAAGCGGCGAGCGATCTAGTCGATGCAAACTGGGCACACGATGAATTTATTACAACGGTTGCCAAACGGGGCGCAGCCGTTATCAATGCACGCGGAAGCTCAAGTGCTGCATCTGCTGCCAATGGCGTTATTGACCATATGGCCACCTGGATTCAAGGCACCCCAGAAGGTGATTGGGTCAGCATGGCAGTGCCTAGTGATGGCAGCTATGGTATTGACGAAGGCCTTATCTACTCGTTCCCGGTCGAGTGCAAGGACGGTGATTACAGCATCATCTCAGACCTGGATGTCAGTGACGTAATTCGGGAAAAAATGTTGGCCAGCCAGCAAGAATTGCGCGATGAGCGCGATACCGTTGCTGATCTGTTACCCGGTTAGTTCAACGGGTCTTCTCTATTTGGCCAGCCTGACAAACCGATAAGCAAACAGCAGTAGCAGTATGGCCAGATAGATAAACGGTTCAACCAAGTCGCCTTTGGCTAGCCATACATAGTGCACCACGGCCGCAGTACCTGCCAGGTACACGCCGCGGTGCAGGCTCAGCCAGCGTTTGCCTAAGCGGCGCGCCATCTTATTGGTTGATGTCATGGCCAGTGGCACCAGGATCACAAATGCGACAGTACCCGCCACAATAAACGGTCTTTCCGACAGGTCACTCCACAACACTGCCAAGTCCAATTGCTGGTCCAATACGAAGTAGATACCCACGTGCAGAAATGCATAGAAAAACGCAAAGAGCCCGAGCATACGACGTACGCGTATCGGCCAAGTATTTTTCACTACCCAGCGCAGCGGTGTCAGTGCCAGACTAATGAGTAGCATGCGAATCGCCAGCGTGCCGGTCTGATCCGTCAATGTGTCAATAGGATTTGGCCCCAGCTGCCCTGTTAGTAACGCGTGCAATAGGTAGATGAACGGGCTCAAGGCCATGATAAAAACAGCGGGCTTTAGCAGCCGCTGCCAGGGCCAACCTGGCAGCGCGAAGCGAACGGTGTTGCTGGTGGCGGACATCAAAGCCCCAGCGGTGACTCTGTGGTGTTAAAACTCATTGCCTCTTAGTGGCCTCTTAGTGAAATTTTTGTAAATCCATACCCTCATACAGGCTGGCGACTTCATCGGCATAACCGTTCATAAAGCGCGTTTCCACTTTGGAGGAGAACAGCGCCGCCAGACCACCGGCGTCACCAGAGAGACGACGCTCCTTAGCTTGGCTCCAACGAGGATGACTCCGATCAGGATTCACATTGCTGAAAAACCCATACTCCCCCGGTGCTGACAGATTCCAACTGGTGTCTGGCTGTGATTCAACAAAGCTTATACGCACCACAGACTTGATGCTTTTGTATCCGTATTTCCAAGGCACAACCAGTCGCAATGGCGCGCCATTCTGGCCCAGCAATTCCTCGCCATACAGCCCCATGGACAGCATGGTCAGAGGATGCATAGCCTCGTCCATGCGCAGCCCTTCTCGATAGGGCCACTCGAGTACACTGCGGCGAATGCCCGGTAGATCATCCTGAACCACCGTCTCGAACGCCACATACTTAGCCTTGGAATTTGGCTCCACACGCTTGATCAGGTCTGCCAGCGAAAAACCGTTCCACGGAATGACCATGGACCATGCCTCTACGCAGCGCATTCGGTAGATACGCTCCTCAATGGGGTGAGGTTTGATAATATCTTCCAAGGTATAAGTACCGGGTTTGGCACACTCCCCGTCAATTACCACACTCCAGGGTTTAGTCTCAAGCCGGTTAGCATAACGTTCTGGATCGCCTTTATCGGTACCCAGCTCGTAGAAATTATTGTAGGTGGTAATGGTCTTTTTGGAACTCAATTCCTCCTCAGCGCGATACGGGCTCTTGATAATCGTGCCATTGATAGGGACTGACTCACTCTTGGCCTGAGCCGACCCAGCAATAAGCCCTGTCATACCAGCAGCAACCGATGCCTGTAGTAACTGCCGGCGCTTCTGGAAGACGCGTTGGTCAGTGATTTCACTGCTGCGAATGCCTGCCATTTTCATCCAGTCACGCATGGGGACCTCTCAAATTGTGGTTGGGGTTTGTAAAAAATAGATGACGCACCGACTGGGTTCAATAATCACTCCCTCAGCGCTACCCGTGTGACAGTATTGGGTACCGTAAATTCCCTGCAACATTTACTGCGTGCAAAAACTAAACCTTTCGCCCATCTTGCTCAGTCCTAACTGGCACCGTGCCCGTAAATACAGCATAGTATCCTTGGAAACTCATTCAACCAGCATCGGTCAACCCTACACACAACAGATACCTTAGCGACGGCAATCAACCGGATCACAGCACAACTGATTTGGCCCGATTCCTGAATCCTCTTGCGCACATGGCAGGCGATAGCACTGTCCAAACAATCAAGGCAAACGATACACTGGTGGCAGTTCAACACGGTAATAGACCCGAATCAAAGCACTCCAGACGCCGATCTGACCGATTTAACACCGGCGAATTTCGGACGCTTGAGTGGGGCTGCCAAGACTCGGACATCCTCCTTTGCCCGCATTCACCGCTGGCGTTGGCAGACATCCTGTCGCAAAAAGGTGGATTTCTCGATCTAATCGCTCAGGACGACACAGCCGAGGCGCTGCATGATGACCCCACGGTGGCGCTTCCAGACTCAATATTGTTGGAAGATGAGCACGGTGCTACCGACTCGGCTGCGGCCCAGTCACCTGAGGTGTCAGATCGATACAACCTGCTCACCCAACATTCACAGGATGAACTGCTGGCGCAGTGCAAGAAAATTTTGGTTGAAAATGCGCTGGTCAAAAACAAAGGCGAACGGCAACTGTATCTGGCGGCTGGCTTTATCAGTTGGTTGGATACCGCTCAGTCACACAGGCGTCAGCGGGCCCCGTTACTGTTATACCCCGCTTTGCTGGTTCGAGTACCCGGCCAGAGCCGCTACGAGATACGGCTGGCTGGCGAAACACCGGAGTTCAACCAAACGTTGCTGATTCATGTGGCACAACGCTTTGGTGTGGAGGTACCCGAATACGATGATCAAATGACGCTGAGCCATTTCTTTGGGCAGGTTGCACAACGGGTCAACCAGACCAGTGCGTTGTCACTGGATTTAGATGTCGCGTTGGGAAGTGCCGCGCTGTTCGTTGCCAATAACCAAACCCAAGCACCCGTGGACCTGCCCGACGTACCCACGCATTTCGATGTTTCCCTGGCCATGAGTATCACCGGCAACAAAAATCTTGGTCAGCTAAACGCCGTGTTACAACTGATTCCCGATTACACACACATTAATACCGGCTCTGAACCCGACACCACGGCCACAGCACCCGATGCCGGTATCGCAGCACTGCGCCAATACGCTGCTCGTCTGGCGGCTGATGGACTGGACCATGTGGAGTTTCGACAGCTGGCATCATTACCAGCGCTGATGGAAAAATGGGCCGAATCCATTCGATCTGCACTGACCAGTGACACCGTTAATCGCGTACTGGAGTTCCCAGATTTGTCAGCACGCGAGTTAATCCGCCTATCTAGCATCATAGAGTTGATTGACAAGGCGCCAGCATCCATTGAACAGGTAAGCCATCCCGACCTGTGTTTTGCAAACTCCACTGTGCTACTTCGTCGTGCTCAGCACCAGGCAAAACTGATCGAAGATGAACTGTCGGCGTTGCAAACTCATTTTGTGCTTGAAAAGGTGCCTTCTAAGTCTCAACTGCTCAGCTTGATATCCGAGCTAGAGAGCACCATTGAACATGAACCGGATTTGGTGGACGCCGACTACTTCAATGCTCGGCGTCAGTTCATGGAGTTCAGTACCGAAAAACCTGCAAACCTGACCACAGAGCACAGACAATTGCTCTCACAGCTTGCCAAAGTACTGCGTTTCAGAGAGCTGTTCGTTAACAATACTGAATACCGTACAGCACTGGGGCCTGGCTACAAAGGCCTGCGCACCGATTGGAAACAACTGGGTAAAACCTGTGAGTACGCTCGTGAACTGGCGGAGGTTCTTGAATCAGAATCAATAGCGGCAGGCATTATGCGTAACTGGCTAGCGTTTCGTTCCACCTACAGCGCAGAATTGGAAACGTTACAAGTAGCAGCAGAGGCCAGCCGACGACTGCTAGGAACACTGGGGACTCTGTGGCAATCCAAGACGGCTGCTTCTCTGGTTATTCAGAGTCAGTTGATTGCTACACGCGTGCTGGAATGGCAAAAGCTATACGGCAATATTGACAGTCATGCTGAGAAAACACCCGCTATTGTCCTATCCAGTTTCTCGGGTAAGTCACGTGAAGATGTGGTGGTTGAGAGTCAGGTAGATGAAACCCGCACTCGTATCAACAAGCAATTGCTGGCAGGTGAGATTAGTAAAGAGCAAATTACCGATACACTCAATTGGTTACTGGCTGCCGGCACAGCAGCGGCCGAGCATGAGATGGACATAGATGCCATTGTCGAACATTTACAAATAGCCTAATAACACGTTCTATCTTCGAATCTTTCTGTGGGTCACAGTGACTTACGACCAAATTAATTTATCGCCACAAGTTAATGTCTCGCCAGACGAATAACGCAACTCCAACATGACGTAGTGACCTGCTCATCGCAAGAACGTGGATTATTATGATGAGCAGGTCACTACGTCACAGCTTGCTGTTCACGTGCACACTTAGGTGGTTGGCACGATGAAATCGGGGCGAATACCACTGCTTTGAATGGCCTTTTCGACATCCATTGCTTTAAGCAAACCATGATCGGTTACCAGGACTGTTCGCCAACCTGCTTGTGCTCCTCCCAGAATATCGGTGTGCAATGTATCACCCACCATCGCTATCCGGTTTGGGTCTATCCCCTGCAGTGATTCCCTGACAATCTCAAACGCATTGTCAAAGGGCTTACCAAAGAACTCAGGCAATACGCTGTCATTCTCATCGGCTAACGCGTGCGCGTACAAACCGGGCTCGCGCGATAGCTGATCTGCATGTGGGGCAACTAAATCAGGATTACCCACCAGCAGTGGTCTGTGTTTTTGGTGCAAGGCTGCCTTCAACAAAGCTTGTCGACTCAGTGACCAGTCACCGGTACCCAGCAGAACAAAGCCATCACAGCGATCATAGTCAGCCGGGTTATCCTGCAGTCGAATAAAGTCTGGAACCAACAGACTCAACTCAGATTGTTCCAATGCTGCAAATCCCCACCGTTTATCAGTACGCCCTGATAACTCACGAGCCAACGCATCGCGGCTGGACACAACCTCTTGTGCGCTGAATTGCATGCCCCAGTTAAGGTATTTGGTGAGTGTTCGGTTTGCAGGCAGGCTCGCACCGTTAGTCAGTACTCGCACCTGTTTACCCATGAGTCGTAAACCATTAACTCGCTCAACAGCTCCAGATACGGCTCTGTCACCAACGTTGAGCACACCAAATCCATCAAGGACGAAAAACAAAAAGAGAAAAACAAAAGGCCACTTCATAATAATGTTTATTCAATCCAAAAATAAGGCTTAAGTAAAGATGACCGATTGATGGTCAA
>CALKXZ010000008.1 GCA_938003775.1 uncultured Granulosicoccus sp.
TCGCACGGAGTCTGCACGCAGCGTGCTTATGCCGAACCCGTTTTATCAAATATATGAGGGCGCGGCGTTACTCGCCGGTTGTCGTCCAACGTTTTACACTATTAACGACGCTGCCGACAGCAACCTGGCCAGCATTCCAGACAACCTATTGCAGGACTGTCAGATGATCTACATCTGCACGCCGGGCAACCCAACCGGTGCGGTGACATCACAGTCAGCGATGCAACGGCTGATTCAAAAAGCGCACGACCACAACTTTGTGATTATTAGCGACGAGTGCTACAGCGAAATATACCGCGAAGCCAACGGTCCGCCTTGCGGATTGTTGCAAGCAGCCCACGCCATGGGGCTGGAAAGCTACGATCGTTGCCTAGCATTTCACAGCTTGTCTAAGCGCTCTAATTTGCCGGGTTTACGATCTGGTTTTGTCGCCGGTGATGCATCGTTGATCAAACAGTTTGTTGAATACCGGACGTATCAAGGCTGTGCCATGTCCGGCTCAGTACAACAGGCCAGTATAGCCGCGTGGAATGATGAGCAGCATGTGGCTGAAAATCGTCTAGCTTACGATGCCAAGTACCAAGCTGTTGTAGAAATATTGAATCAAAAACTATCAGTCAGCACGCCACCAGCTGGCTTCTACCTGTGGCCCGAGCTCCCAGTGGACGACCGACAATTTACACAGCGACTGCTGGCTGAGCACAATGTACGGGTGGTTCCAGGAACCTATTTGGCTCGCGCAGTACACACTGAAACCGCACAATCTGACCAACCAACCACAGAGCTTCAGGTTCGCAACCCGGGGGCGAATCACGTTCGGTTGGCACTTGTAGCGCCACTGGATGATTGCATCATCGCGGCGCAGCGCATTGTTCAATGTTTGTAGTTAACTATACCAACGTTACACATTTTTTTATGCGTTCTGTTATCGATGTTGTCGAGCTTGGGTGACGTCAATAACACCAATGAAACAAGGTTTCGATCAAATTTATAAACCACCACCTTTATCCATAGCGTTAAATCTACCCTTACCTTCACATAGAGAATCGAATTATGAGTGAGCTTGAAAGCATCATCAACGATGCCTGGGAAAACCGTGCTGACATATCCACTGCCCAAGCTGGGGGCGAAATTGGTCAAGCCGTTGAGCAAGCCATTGCGTTACTGGATTCTGGCAAGGCACGTGTTGCAGAACCGCACGGTATAGGCCAGTGGCAAGTGAACGAATGGTTAAAGAAAGCAGTACTACTCTCGTTCAGATTGCGAGACAACGCGCCCATAGAAGCAGGCGGATTTACAAAATTCTTCGACAAGGTGCCGGGTAAATTCACTGATATGTCGAGTCATGAATTTCAGGCATCCGGTGTACGTGTCGTGCCACCTGCTATGGCTCGTAAAGGCAGTTACATAGCGCCTAATACTGTGCTTATGCCCTCTTACGTCAACATTGGTGCCTATGTTGACTCAGGCACGATGGTTGACACTTGGGCAACCGTTGGCTCCTGCGCCCAAATAGGCAAAAATGTTCATCTATCCGGTGGTGTGGGTATTGGTGGTGTGTTGGAACCGCTGCAGGCCTCGCCCACCATCATCGAAGACAACTGCTTTATTGGTGCCCGTTCTGAAGTCGTCGAGGGTGTCATAGTGGAAGCGGGTTCAGTCATTTCAATGGGTGTATACATTGGTCAAAGCACGCGCATCTATGATCGTGAACGCGATGAAGTCAGCTACGGGCGAATTCCGGCAGGCTCAGTTGTCGTCTCGGGGAATCTACCAGCAGACAACGGTAAGTACAGTTTGTATTGTGCCGTTATCGTCAAGCGCGTTGACGAAAAAACGCGTAGTAAGGTGGGCATAAACGAACTGCTAAGGCTCGCTGACTGATTCGATTTAGGAACACATTCATGACTGATACAATCATCGTTTATGGCATACCTAACTGCGACACTGTAAAAAAGGCACGCAAATGGTTGGAGGCCAATGCGCTCAGCTATGAGTTTCACGACTATAAGAAAAAAGGCATTGACAAAGCCAAGCTGACACATTGGTCAAAAGCAGTTGGCTGGGATACCTTGGTGAATCGGCGCGGCACCACTTGGCGCAAACTACCCGATGACGACAAAACTGATTTGACCCAAGCCAAAGCTATTCAGTTGCTTATGGCTAATACCAGCATGATAAAGCGACCAGTCATCGAAACTGGAGAGCAATTGTTGGTAGGCTTTGACGAAGCGCAGTATCAGCAATTGCTGTAAATCGATAACAAAGGTGCCTCGCAAATGGCATTGCGAGACACCCATAACGCATTGCTAGAATCCCGTTATTCCCTGGTTACCACCAAGCAAAGAAAGATCTCCACTCTCGCGATCAATCTCCGTCAATGCACCTGTTGCGGCATCAATCTGAAAAGCAATTACATCCGCTGACGCGGCAGCCATTTGATACACCCAACTGCCTATGACAATCTGGTCTGACAGACCAATGTCGTTAAAATCTTCTGCGGGATCTTGATACGCAGCGGACACGCTCAATGCGGCATTACCGGAGTCATCCAACGAGAAAGACGACAAATTGTTAGAAAAAGTATTAGCGGTGAACCCCAGCGTTCCACTGGCGTTAGTGATCGCCCAGCAAGAGGTCAGCGGGCCTACAGAATCGTCGCCATCTGTATCAGCGCGCACGTCCCGGCTTAGCAGCGTTACCGCACCGCCAGATAAAGAGAATGTTGACACAGACGAGGTTTGCGGAGCCGGATTACCTGTCGCATCGAACACGCGCGCTTCTCCGACCAGTAGGTAATTAGCACCACCGCGTTCAAATGCTGACAAACCGAATGGATTCGCCACGTTTCTGTCATCAGGTGGGGCTGGATAGTCGTATAGTTGTGTTTGGGTCAACGCCGTATCCGAGACGCTGAACACCTGCAGTTGATTGGTATCTACCAATGCAGCCACCAATGTATTATCGTCTGGGCCAAACACAATTGCTGTCGGTCGACCATTCAATACCAGGCTGTCACCTGCGCTCGACAATGCGCCGTCTGCACCGACTGAAAATGGTGCAATGTTACCGACGCCAGTATTGGTGTTAGCCACAAACACGGTTGCGCCTGCGGTAGCGATACTAACCGGAGCCGCGCCTCCACTGTCTACCGTGGAAACATGCGTCAGGCTCATATCGTCATTGACTGAAAAAGACGAGATTTCACTAGAACCCGCATTAACGGCGAAGACATACTCATTGTCTGAAGACATTGTTAATGCGTAGTTTGAAGCAAGAGGGTCAAAGACGTCGCCACCCGGGCCACTGGCCACATTCATGGGCCCGGTACCTTGACCTTCAGTAGCCGTGGAACCAATGAGCGTTAACGTCCCATCATCAGCGCGGGCATAGCTAATGATGGAGTTCACGGCTTCACCGTTATCCATGGCATACACAGCGCCAGCGGCAGAACTAACAGGATCCTCACTTGGAATATTCACTGGTGTGTCGCTGTCAGCGCCACAAGCAACCAAAAACGGCGATAAAATCGCCAAACAAGCCATGCTTTTGCACAATGGTTTAAACATTGGGATAGTCCTTCATGAAATTTCGGTGGATTTATACAGAACTCTAGCTCAGCGCCAAATACCCGAAATAAGCTATGAATGGCATCCTAATTCGAACTGGGGTCCTTGTTTATGGGTTTGACAGGGTCAATAAAGGTGTCCTGAAAAAGGGCCGGGTCATTGAACGTTGACACGACCGATACCTGAACATATTTCACTTACATTAAAAGTTTCATGAGTTTGCACAACTCGGCTCAACTAGCAATGCTGCCATTCTCTTAACGCGCCTGCGCAGTGTGAGCTGTCGGTTACTAATTTGAGTTTTTCAGACCCGCAGGCCTTGTCAATTCATCAGGGCTTGGCGCTGTGAGTGCAAACCAGGACAGCAGCAACGGCGAACCAACCACGCGGTTATAACACCGCTGGCGTAGCCATGCCATACACTGGCACTATTGCTTATTCACGTCGTGCTCTTAGCAACGATGGCTTTAATGACGCGCTTACGGAACACATTAATTTCCTTGGCGGTTTGTTTATCACCGTTCGCCTCTGCGACCCGCTCACCTTGATCAAATGCTAACTTGGCTTCCTGCAATTGATCATTAGCCGCCAATGCACGGCCCAGCACACGCCAGGCGGCGGAATAATCCGGTTTCAGTTCTACTGCTATTTGCAGATGATCTATCGCTTCGGCATACCGAGCTTCAGTGAAATAGGCATTACCCAGTGTATAGCGCAACATTTCGCTGTCCTGACCACTGGCAAGCATCTTTTCAAACGAATCAATCTGACTCATTGCAGGTTCATCGCTGGCTGTTGTCGTTTAACTGATTCAACGAGTTGTTTCGCAATTAATTGGAGCACCGGGTGATTATGTATCGATAACACATTGCGCCTTACCTATCGTCTTACCTATCGTCTTACCCATCACCATCGATGACAATCGCACGCATTGCCTATCAGGCGGCTGTACCTGCCAACCGGGAGGAGCGACGCGCAATTAGCCGAGCTTCCGCCTTGCCTGCGGCGTTTGGTGGTGGTTCATGGTACTCCAGTATATCCAGCTCGGCGAACAAGCTTAATAGCTCATTAGGATTCAACAGATAGTTCGGGTTTGACAACCCGTGCGTAAAGGTCTGATAGAACAAGGTACCACCTGGTTTCAGTGCCGCACTGATAGCAGGGCATAGTGACCGGTCTAGGAATCGACTGACAACAATGACGTCAAAGCTGGCAGGCTCGGGAGGATGCAGTGTGACGTCTCTGACTATTGCCTCTGTAATTAAACACGGTTGACGTTGCCGTATGGCATCGATAACGACCTCACTGATATCCCAAGCACTAACAATGAATCCACGATTAGCAAGCCACTGTGCGTTTGCGGCGCGACCACAAGCAAGATCCAATGCGCAACGCGCCTCGTCTTCTGACGACATTGTTGGCAACCAACGCGCACCGCGACTCAACACATCGGCAGGCGGCGGCACGGGTGCACCAGAGTAGTTATAGCGCGCATTCCACTTGCTGGTAATTTGCTCTGTCATGTAGAGGACCAGTTAGGTTTTACGATTTGAACGTGATAAAACATCACAACACACCGCGCAACGTGATGCGACTGCTGGCAACCATTGTTGGGAGCGCATCAGGTTTATTGACGCCAGAACGCAGGTGTAAACAGAATGAGCAGTGTAAAGATCTCCAGCCTGCCAAACAGCATAGCAATACTGAGCACAGACAAGGAAAAGTCACCCAGGCTTGAATAATTAGCAGCCACGATACCCAGCCCTGGTCCGAGATTATTCAAGCAGGCAACAACGGCGGAAAAAGCACTTTCCTGATCCAACCCTGCGGCCATCAGCAGCAGCAACATGACAGCGAGCAAAGCCAGGTAACTGGCAAAGAATCCCCAAACCACATCAATCATACGATTTGACATGGTTTGCTTACCCACCTTAACCATGATGGTGGCGTGGGGATGCAATAACCGGCGCATCTCACGCTGACCTTGCTTGAACAGTAGCAGTATACGAATCACCTTCATGCCACCACCGGTTGAACCCGTGCAGCCACCAGCAAAACTTGCGAACAACAACAGTATGGGCAAAAAACCGGGCCAGTTAAAATACTCTTCGGAGGTGAAACCCGTGGTTGTACCAATGGACACCACGTGGAACAAACCATCGATAAACGAGTTCTTAACATCGGAGGTATCACTCATGTACAAATAGC
Organism: uncultured Granulosicoccus sp.; assembly: GCA_938003775.1. Taxonomy (GTDB): domain Bacteria; phylum Pseudomonadota; class Gammaproteobacteria; order Granulosicoccales; family Granulosicoccaceae; genus Granulosicoccus. The sequence continues at coordinate 5,778 of CALKXZ010000008.1, forward strand.
TACTGGTGATAATGGTCAGCACCAGTGCAATACCGGCATAGGTTCTAAATTCCTCATCTCGCCAGTAGTGCCTTACATCTAACTGCCGCGCGGCGGTGAAATGCAGCGCAAAATTAACCCCCGAAATCAACATAAACACCACAGCGATCATCTCAATGGCAGTGCTGTCAAAAAAACCAATGCTGTTGTCATGCGTGGAAAAACCACCTATGGCAACCGTTGAAAAGCTGTGCCCGATGGCATCAAAAACTGTCATGCCCGCTGCCCAGTAGGCCAGTGCGCAGCTCACGGTCAGGCCCAGGTAGATATACCACAGTGCTTTGGCGGTACCGGCAATGCGCGGCGTTAGTTTATCCTTGCTAATACCCGGTGTTTCTGCGCGGAACAATTGCTGGCCACCAATACCCAACATGGGTAATACGGCAATCGCCAGAACAATAATCCCCATACCCCCAAGCCACTGCATTTGCTGCCGGTAGAACAAAATGGATTTCGGTAATAGGTCAAGTCCGACAATGATAGTGGCACCCGTTGTCGTCAACCCTGACATGGATTCGAAGATAGCACCGGCGATAGACATATCCAGTGCAGAATACAAATAAAACGGTAAGCCACCAAAGATACCCAACACCGCCCAGAACAGCACGACGATCAGAAAGCCGTCCCTGAGTCGCAGTTGACCCACATGGTCTTTTACTGGCAGATACAGCAGCAATCCGGTGGCTATGGTTGCGGCAAACGCTTCAAAGAATGGTGCAATCGCATTAAACGGGTCGCCATAAATAATGCCAATGAGCAATGGCGTGAACAACGTAAAGCTGAACAGCGTGAGCAAAATGCCGACGACGCGCTGTACAACCCGTATCTGGATGGGGAGTGAATACACGATTTAGACGAACGTAATGCCAACCTGAAAGAGTTTTTCGACATCGGCGATCTGCTGTTTGTTGGTGATCAATACAATCAGATGATCCTCTGGTTCGATAACTAAGTCATGGTGGGCAACCAGCACCTGATCACCGCGCACCACCACGCCAATACTGGCACTCTTTGGCAACGGCAATTCGCTGATACTACGTCCGACTAATACAGAAGTTTCACGGTCACCATGCGCCACACCTTCCAGCGCCTCGGCTGAACCACGACGCAGCGAATGCACGGCCACCACGTCACCTCGACGTATTAATGTTAACAGTGCACCAATCGTTATTTGCTGTGGGGAGATAGCAACATCAATGATGTCACGCTCAACCAGATCAACGTACGCTGGCCGGTTTATCAGTGACATGATTTTACGAGCACCCATGCGCTTGGCCAGCATCGCAGACAATATATTAGCTTCATCATCGTTAGTTAACGCGCAAAACACATCCATTTCCTGGATATTCTCATTGATGAGCATGTCCTGATTGGCCGCATCTCCGTGTAAGACCATCGCGTGGTCCAAGGTTGAGGCCAGTTCATCAGCGCGCTCAGTCCTCGCCTCAATCACCTTAACTCGGTACAACCGTTCGAGTTTTTTCGCAAGCAATAGGCCAATGTTACCGCCCCCTGCAATCATGACACGCTTGCACGGTAAATCATCATGATGAAACTGAGCCATAGCCTTGGCGGTGTCTTTACGCATACCCATAAAGAATACAATGTCCTCTTCCATGATGACTGTCGCACCCACCGGAATGATCACGTCTTCGCCGCGATACACCGCCACGACACGAGTTTCTATATCGCCCAATAGTTCGGGCAGTGAAGCTAGCGAAAGCCCTGCCATGGGTGCGCCCTGCTGCACTTCAATACCCACAAGTCGAACTCTACCTTGCGCAAAATCGACCACCTGTATTGCACCAGGATGCTCGATGATGCGCTGAATGTGTTCACAGACCAGCTGTTCAGGACTGATGATGACATCGATAGGGATATTGTCATTATCGAACAGATTTATTTCGCGCATGTATTCCATCGAACGAATACGCGCGATTTTCGATGGCGTGCGATACAAGGTATAGGCAATCTGGATAGCCACAATATTGGTTTCGTCCGAATCAGTGGCCGCAATAATCATGTCGGCATCTTCAGCACCGGCTGAACGCAACACTTCCGGATAGGACGCCCGACCTTTAACGGTACGCAAGTCTGATGTGTTTTCCAGCTCTGCCAATATGGCTGCGTTGGTATCCACCACCGTGACTTCGTTATCTTCCAGCTCAAGGCTGCGAGCAACGGTCAGACCGACTTGGCCTGCACCCAATACGATGATTTTCATGTGTGCGTTATTCGCGAACCTTATCCAGATCAATACCCAGGCTTCGCAACTTTCTGTACAGATGCGTACGTTCCATGCCCACGTGCTTGGCAAGGTCGCCTATGTTTCCCTGGGTCTCGGCTAAACAACGTAAGAGATACTGACGCTCAAAGTCAGCACGCGCTTCACGCAGCGGTAGGTCGTGTCTCAATGCTAAGGTTGTGTCACTGTTAACAACAATACCCAAGACGCGATTGATCTCGGGCACTTCTATTTCAGCAGGTCCTCCCAACAGCAGAATACGCTGAACCAGATTTTTAAGTTCCAACAAGTTTCCTGGCCAATCAAGGTTCCGTAGTCGGTTCTGCGCAGCAACAGTGAAATGCCGATAGGCCAACCCCTCCTCCTGCACATGCCAGTCAACAAAACCCTCAAGCAATGCAGGTATATCTTCAGGGTGATCTCGTAACGGCTCGATGTTAATCGTTTCTGCGCTTAACAGCCGCGCCAAAGCCGCGTCCAGAATACCGCGCCTGACCGATAGCGATAGATCATTGCGTGAAGAGGCTACCACCCGACACCGAAACGCCATGCGCGTATTACCGCCCACACGAGTAAAGCCCTGTTGCTCAATCGCCTGCCGCAAACATTGCTGTGCGCTGGTGGGTAGCATTTCCACATCTGTCAGAAATAGCGTACCACCGGCGGCGGATTCGAGAAAACCCATGCTCTCATCACCGTACAGTTCGCGGTGCGCATTGATCGATGACAGCGTATCGCAACGAAGCTGAATAAAACGACCGGTTAATGCGGGGTTGTTGTCGTGTAGGTTCTGCGCAAACAACACTCGACCGCTACCTGATTCACCAATTAGTAGCAGTGAATCAACACGGTTGGACTGCGCTTGTACTTGTTCACGCAATGATTTGACGTAATCACTGACGCCTTGCAACAACGGTAATCGTCGTGCCGGAACCGATGCCGGCGGTGTGCTTTCAACATCGAAACCCTCGGCCAGGGCTTTTTCCACCGTTAACAGCAACTTGGCTAGCGACAGCGGCTTTTCGATAAAGTCCACGGCCCCGTGGCGGGTGGCTTCAACAGCGGTCTCTACCGTGCCATGCCCGGAGATCATGATAACCGGGAAGTCCAGCGTGCCGGCGCTCTTCCAAGACTTGAGCAGCGAGACGCCATCCATATCGGGCATCCAGATGTCTAGCAGCACAAGGTCAGGGCGCGATTCATCAATACAGGCCTGGGCAGCTGCCGCGGTCGCTGCAGCGGACACAGCATAACCTTCGTCTTCCAAAATTTCCTGTAACAAGCCCCGTATATCGGGCTCATCGTCGACCACCAGAACAGCAAGCTCGCTCACGCGGCATCTCCTTGTAGCTCGAAGGTTGAAGGGTACGGCAAACTCACAATCACTCTGGCACCTCGTTCTGGGCAATTTTCAGCTCGTATTC
>CALKXZ010000009.1 GCA_938003775.1 uncultured Granulosicoccus sp.
GAACTAAAATAATAAAACCGCCTCTGATGAGAGGCGGTAGAGTAACTTAATTTAGCTCAATGTGAAAATGGTCTATAATACTTAAAACGGGTTTTAAATGTCTATCAGGTTAAGCCGCCTTAATTAAAAGATTTGCCGATTTGCACCAACGCGATTCCGCTTTCGAATTGTTGATTCGGGTGGGCGTGATATTCGAGATATCCTCTTGGCAGCCGGTGTGCCAAAATATGCTAGGCCAGTCGGAGTGAACTAACAATCTCCACTCTATACGTATAGATAAACCGGTGTGTGGAGAATTCAATTCCGATACTATTGTAAGCGCATGTGTTGAATCCATAATAAATACAGATACAGATACCAACTATTCAAGCACAGCCAAATGTCGAAAACAAAAATATGTCTATGTCGTAAAAATATGGTTGTATTATTTGGCTAAACGGTATCGCGCAATCACGCTATTGATTCGCTTCAGGTTGTGCTGCGAAATTTTAACGGTAGGGCACTGTTCTGCTGTATGAAAACTATTGCTGTAGCGACTCCTCATGGATGAGCATTCCATCCGGATACCGCATGTCGCTCCTGGCAGAGCGTGTCCAGATGTGTGCTTCAATTTCATACCAGTTCGGGTTGTCAAATGAGCCTCCAGCCACAGCTCTGAGGCCAGGCCTCATTTCTAAGGTCCAGGAAATACAGGACCCGCAGCTGGGGCAGAATTCATTTTTAATCCAGCGGCCTGTGGTATCTGACCTGAATTCAAAAGTGTGGATATCACCTTGTGTGATTTCTACATCTTTGTCGTTAAAATAAACACCAACACCATAGGGTGAGCCAGAGCGTAACTTGCATGTCGTACAATGACAGGCAATTGTTCTTACTGGTGTGTCACTCGTGGAAAACCTGATAGCGCCGCACTGGCATCCGCCATGCATTTTCATAGTCTTACTCCTAAGATGTAGGGATTGCGGTAAACATCAATTGCAATGATTAGTGTGAGGATCTATGTCGCTATAACTGTTAGATGTCTGTAGTTCAGAATTACAGCAGTGATACTTGAGTCATCATGCGTTCGCCGCAATCACCCTGAAGTTTGAGAATTGCCATATCATCGGCGCGAGTCTTACCGTTGTTTATTATAACTATCGGTTGTCCGCGTCTTTGGGCCTCGCGGCAAAAGCGAAAACCAGAATAAACCATCAAGGATGAGCCGACCACCAGTAGCGCATCGGCTGCAGCCAGAGCATTCATAGCACGTTGTACAGTTTGTTTTGGCACATTTTCACCGAAAAATACAACGTCAGGTTTTAACAAACCTCCGCATGAGTTGCATGGTGGAACTTGCATGGTGTTTAAATTGTTGATTTCCAGGTCAGCATCTCCATCCGGTGCATGTGCTGCGGTCAGTGAGCCAAGCCATGGGTTAGTTGTCATCAATTCTGACTGAAAGGTGTCGCGACTGATTTGGTGCTCGCAGTCAATACAGCTCACTGTTGCCAGTACACCGTGCAGATCGACTACATTGTCATGCCCAGCTTTCTGATGTAAACGATCGACATTCTGAGTGACCAGTAATTCCAGTCGTTGCAACTGTTGGAATTGTTGAAGTGCATAATGAGCAAGGCCAGGTTGGGCATTGCTGAATGATGGCCAGCCCACCGAACTTCTGGCCCAGTAGCGCTTGCGTGCTGCTTCATTGTTAACAAAAATATGACCGGTAATGGGTTGTCGGCGTTTCCATTGACCCTGCTGGTCACGGTAATCACCCAATCCAGATGCAGTACTACAACCAGCACCTGTTAGAACGAACAGACGTGGGTGGTTTTTTATAAAGCAGGCCAACTGCTCATCTTCCTCAGTTGAGGATAGGTTGTTAGTGCTGTCATGGTGGCCGATGGCCTGGACTTTATTGTTCACGTCGTGTTGTCCCTACTGTTGGGTAACAGGATTTTCAACGGTACCGTCCACGTTAAATGGTATACGGGCAGGCCAGTTAGCCAGTTTTACAAAACCTATTACATCGTAGGTGACATCATCGGTTTCGCTACGACTTAATGCCAAAAGCCTGGTAAGCAGTTTATTAATGCGCGTTTTGACTGAAATTTCCACTATCGCTGCCTGATTTGCTGGTAAGTTAACACGCTCATTACTAGCCCCTTGCGCTATCTTTGTACCGTCAACAGATGCAAGGAAACTCAATGACTGTAGAGGTAGGTCGTAGCTATTGGGGTTTATAACGTTGAGTCGAAAGGCCAATTGTTGTTCCCGCAAGCCTATTTTCAAAACCTCAACGGATTCTATATCGACAATTGGCGCGATAGGCTTGCTGGTTGGTATAGAGTGGCAGCTACTCAGCATGCAAATACAAAGGCACAGAAAAACGATCGTCGAATTTTTATTCATAGGTATTTGTCATTTTGATCGCTGAACACGCATAGTGGTGGGTTAGTCCTGACAATCATCTCTTTAGATGAGATCGCCAATTGTCGACTGAACTATGGTCACACAAGACGGACCTGCGGTTTCAGTGCGTAAAATGCGCGGACCCACATTCACAGCCTGTATTTGGGCATCGGTGGCAAGATCAATTTCGTACGGATCAAAACCACTTTCTGGACCTACCACCAACCCGATGGATTCTACCGGTTGAGATTGCTGCAGATGAGCCCTTAATGACTGCTTGGCAAATGGTGACAATATATAGCTGGCATCAAGCTTGACGATCTGTTGCGTGAGTGTCGTGGCTATGTCCTCGCAACTGTCGGGTAGAAGCCATCGCTCAAAGGCAATGGGAGGCATCAAGACCGGTACAGTCGCCCGGCCGCTTTGCTCACAGGCACTAATAATAATACTGCGCCAGTGTTCTATTTTTTTGGCATTACGTTTGTCGTCCAATGATTTTACCGAATGACGTGTGAATACCGGCTGTATCCCGACCACGCCCAATTCTACCGATTGACGCAGAGTCGTATCCATCCGGTCACCTCTGGATACAGCTTGGACCAATGTTATGTTCACAGGTGACTCGGGAAACGCTTTAGAAGATTCATGGATCTCCAGCTGGGCGCGTTTACCCGGCGTTCGTTGACCATTGTCTACAACGGTTGCTCTATAGTTGTAACCATCGCCGTTAAATAGCTCGATGACATCACCAGTACGAGTGCGCAATACGGTAACCAAGTGGTGACTGACCGCTTTAGGTAACGTCAGTGTACTGTTGCTGGCTAACTCACCGGCAAAGTGGAACCGTGCGATACGCGCCGTTCGTTCAGATCTCACAGTGGTTCTATATGCCGTGAATGCTGTGAATGTCGTGGTGACTATGAATCATCGGCGACGTAGGCCAAGCAACCCAGTACGTGCAGAGAGTTCTACCTTGTCCACCAGTGATTGTTGGCTACGTTCGCGCAGGCGCGTGATACTGTGAACAAATTCGTTGATAGCAGTTTCACTGTCCAGTTCACGGCCATCTGGAAAATAAGGCTTGGTGGCAAGTTTCACCAGATATTGATATCGGTTGCCATCGCGGAAGCGTTCCAGAAGACGTGCTGTATTCATGCCCGGATCATCATTGCAGTCGTTGATTAAGGATAACAGCACATCAGCCCCTGGTAGTTGCGGGCTTATATCGTAGTGTTCAACTGGCAACGCTTGTACAACTTCAGGATGCTGCAGGCATAGAAGAACCGCACGGCTCATCGGTGTCAACGCTGCATCCTGCGCGCGCGGTGAGCGGACATTAGCAGATGCAGCGGGAGCGCCAGCTCGATCACTGCCCAGCGATAGTCCAATCAGAGATTCGAGTCGCCTGAGCGCTAACTGTTTGTAAACACCTTTAGGAATCGTGGCCAATAGCGGTTTGGCTTTCTCGGCCAGCTTTGCCTTGTCACCGATGCTGGTCATATCAATATCATTGGCAAGATGTTGATACAGGTAGTCGATTATGGCAATACGAGTTGTCAGTAAATCATTGAAAGCAGCCGCGCCGCCTGCCTTGACCACTGAGTCGGGATCCTCTCCGTCAGGCAGAAACAGAAAGTGAGCATCGCGACCATCTTGTAAGCAGGGTAATGTGGCAGTCAAGGCGCGCCAAGCCGCGGATCGGCCAGCACGGTCACCATCAAAACAGAAGACGATGGTGGGTACAGTCCTGAATAGAGATTCTGAGTGTTGTTGGTTAGCGGCCGTGCCGAGCGTGGCCACAGCGTTCTCGATACCGTGTTGACCCAGCGCTACCACATCCATATAACCTTCAACAACAACGGCGGAGCCTGCATCCTGAGCGGCCTTGCGGGCCTCGTATAAACCGTAAAGCTCACTGCCTTTATGGAACAGTGGTGTTTCAGGAGAGTTCAAATACTTCGGTTCCTGATTGTCCATCACGCGGCCACCAAAACCGATGACACGTCCGCGCCTGTCGCGAATGGGAAACATAATGCGATTACGGAAACGCTGATAGGGTCGTTTCCCACCATCGCCTTGGATCAGCATGCCTGTTTTTAGCATGGCTGCCTCTTCTTGTGGGAACTGCTTTTGCAGAGCATCCCAGCCGTCGGGTACGAATCCAATGCCGTACCGCTTTGCGATCTCGCCGCTGAGCCCGCGAGCCTTTAGATAGTCAATAGCCTCGGTAGACTTACGTAGTTCGCTTTGGTAATACAGGGCAATTGAACCCATGAGTGTGTACAGCGGTTTGCTGTCGGTGCGTGCCTGTGCAGCCTGCTGGTTGCGTGGAACATCTAATCCGACACTCTCTGCCAGAGTTTCAATGGCATCGACAAAATGCATGTTGTCGTATTCCATCAAAAAACCAATGGCGTTGCCGTTAGCGCTACAGCCAAAGCAGTGGTAAAACTGCTTGGTTTGACTGACTGTGAAAGAGGGCGTTTTTTCGTTATGAAATGGGCAGCAAGCGCTGAAATTACTGCCACTTTTTTTCAGTGTGACGCGCTGGTCAATCACATCGACGATATTCACTTTTGCAAGTAGATCGTCGATGAAATGTTGTGGAATCTGACCAGCCATTTACCTCACTATACGCTCCTTGCGAATCTACGCAGCCCGACCCAGTGTCGACAATAGCTCACCCAGTTCCGAAGCCTTTGGCTTGATCATCCAAAAGCGTGAGGCCAGAGAATAGAAGTCGTCTATCATTTGTTGCGCCAAAGTGCTGCCGGTTTCACGCAAGTGGTCTTCTATCATGTTCTGTAGGTAGTTACGATATCGCTCCATAGATTCTGCATGCAATCTGTGGATGTCAATCAACTCGTGGTTGTATCGATCCACAAAGACGTTGTGTTGATCGAATACAAAACCAAGACCCCCGGTCATGCCAGCGCCAAAATTCACACCCGTTTCGCCTAGCACCACGACACAGCCACCGGTCATGTATTCACAACCGTGATCCCCAACGCCTTCCACCACCGCTACAGCGCCGCTATTGCGCACAGCAAACCGTTCGCCTCCAAGTCCGGCAGCATAGAAATGTCCACCGGTTGCACCATAGAGACACGTATTACCGACAATGGTTGAGTCGCGTCCGGTAAATCGTGCATCAGCAGGCGGACGGATGACTATCTTGCCACCAGCCAT
>CALKXZ010000010.1 GCA_938003775.1 uncultured Granulosicoccus sp.
TCACTTGCTCCATCAGCCACAGCGTATACGATGGCACCTGTTGGGCAGGCTTCAGCGCACTTGGGCTCACCATCGCACAGGTTACATTTGGTGACCTTGCCACTGCGCGTGTTGAAATTAATCGTGCCATAGGGGCAGGCAATGGTGCACACCTTACAGCCGACGCACAGTGATTCATTGACCACTTTGGTGCCGAGCTCTTGGTTGATCGTAATGGCATCCGTCGGACAGGCATGCAAGCACCAGGCTTCCTCGCATTGTGTGCAGGTGTATGGAATATTGCGTTTGCCGTGCTCGAACTCGAACACCTTAATTCGCGAGAAAGCCGGCGCGAACAAGCCTTCATGCTCTAATGAACAGGCCAGTTCACACTGTAAGCAGCTGGTGCATTTTTCGGCATCCAGAATGAGTTTTTTCAACATTGGGTCGGTACCTATCGCAGCATGCTACGTGCAGCCAATCCAAGCACGTCATCCCATATTGACCCATCACGATCACTGTCCAATAGCGACGTCAGCAACCCACCGGAGTTAGCTCGATTAACCCCGCGGCCACGTGATCCTCCTCCTAGGACTTTTTTGCTCAGTGCCCCCATGACGAGAGAAGCCACGATGGGCAGCATTTTTTTTAACACCGTGCTGCTGAGCCCAGATTTTTTCGCTACCCGGTTAGCAACTTCGCGGCTAACCTTTTTATCGCCAAAAATGTGCCCCAGGATATCGTTACCGTCTTTAACGGTCTCTGGTGCACCCAGCGTGCTGGGCTTTTCCATGTAACGCGCATGCTCGCCAGTACGCAGTGCATCCAGCAGGTCGTCCATACCTGGGGCGTCCTGTGTGTTTTTTTGCAAACCACGAGACAGGGCAGGTATCAGTTCTTCGATGGCGACGCGGGTATCCTCTTCTGACAGGTTGAAGTTGTCCTGCACGGCGTCCAGCGAAGCTTTGTTTTCGCCGGAAAACAGTACATCAAGGATGTTGCTACTCATGTTAATGACCCAAGTGGTTAATGCTAAAGCCTACCATTGTGCAGTGGGCAAGAGCACTAGAGGTAGTCTTTCTCGTCTATTGCGTCATCCAGCAGGTCATCTAGGATGAAAGCTTCCCAGTCCTCTAGAACCTCACGGAAGTGCTTTAATTCCACCGTGTACGGTTCTGCGGATTCTGACCCATCGTTGAGTTGAATCGTCACACCCTGCGGGGTGATCACGACATGGTGAGCGTTGCCGATAAACTCCCGCGAGTCGTCCGATTCGTCCTCAATCGCGGTCAGATCGTCCATGATGTCGCGGCAGACGTGGTCACTACCCTGAACGTCCACTTCCAGGAAATTCATCAGGATTTTTTCTGCAGCCGGACCTCTGGCACGTGGGTTGCCATTTTGGTCAAAAAAGAATTTATGATTTCGGGCCATTATCGGGGTGCCGTTCATCTTGCACGCGTTAGCTCTATCGTACTGAAAACCGAGCAAATTGCTAGCTTCCGTATCGGATATTGAAAACTTGGACCCTGCTCACACTCAGCGAAGCCCAAAGTTCATGGCACTATTCTCGATTGTGAACTGTCCCCAATGCGTTTTGGACTTGTATATAAGTACATTCCGGTGGTGTGGACCGCCATGGTTCAATATTGCGCCACTTCGGGGTAGTTCTGTCGATGACAGTCACGCTACACTCTTGTGAATAAATCAACAGGAACCCCCGATAATGAGTGATCTGGTTGCAGATGCGATCGATATGACCTTTACGACACCCAACGGTGATGAGGTTCATGCGTTGAAGAATGTGAGTTTTACGCTGAAGCAGGGAGAACTACTATCGGTGCTAGGCCCTTCGGGCTGCGGTAAGACAACACTGTTGAATCTTATTGCTGGCTTCCTACGACCAACCGGTGGCGAACTGTCACTTGGGGGCAATGAAATAGATGGCCCCGGTGTTGAGCGCGGCATGGTTTTTCAGCAAGGTGCGCTGTTCGAATGGCTAACCGTTGCAGAAAATGTCGATTTTGGTTTGCGCATGAAGAAAGCCGACCGGCGTGAAACCAGCCGAAAAGTTGAGGAGTGGCTTGAGATTGTGGGATTACAGGGTTTTGGTAACACGCCTACCTATCAACTGTCCGGCGGTATGCAGCAACGAGTGGCGCTTGCCCGGTGCTTGATCAACGACCCTGACCTGATACTGATGGATGAACCGCTGGGAGCTCTGGATGCACTGACACGCGAAAAAATGCAGTCATTGGTTCTCAAGATTTGGAAGGAAACGGGCAAAACCATCATGATCATCACTCACTCGGTGGAAGAGGCACTGTTATTGGGCGAACGATTGTTTGTCATGGCCCCCAGACCAGGACGTTTGCATAAGGAATATGCCCTGCCATTTGCGGAGTGGGGACTGCAACAAGATCCGCGAGAGATTAAAAATCACAATGAATTCACGCAAACACGTGAGGAAATTCTTACCATGATCTGGAACATGGAAGAGGAAATCATGGGTAAGGCATCAGCATGACGGCAGAAGGTATTCGCGGGTTGTTTATTGGCGCCCTGTTCATTGGCTTGTTACTCACGCTGGCCAGCTGTTGGTGGTACGGGCGGCGGCTGATCAGAACGGAAAAAACCGATGCTGTATTCGGTAATCCGGTTAAGGCATTGGGCGGCTGGCATTGGATTGTGTCTGGTGTATCAACCATCATTTTGGTATGGCTGTATTTTTCATGGGATGCGGCTCGCGCATTTTTCCCCGATGCTGCCAGCGAAATGTGTCAGGTGGCAAAAGTCGAAACAGCCATCAATCCGATGCGTTCGGTATTTCCGTTCGAATCCAGGTTGCTCAAGGGTACGAGCATCCTGGACCGGGAATCACGTCAGATCAATAACCTAGAAACTCAGATTAATACGGGTGCATTCACCGATCAGGATCGCGAGCAACTGCTGCCGTACATCGAACGGGTAAGGCAAATCCTAGCCTCTCAAACCGCACCGGAAAGCCTGGAAGAATCGGTGGTGGCAGACATCCAGAGTATTGGCCAGCGCATCGATGAGCAGAGTGCATTTCTGCAAGCTGGTGTATTACCCGAAGGGGCCGACGCAGCCATTATCGAAGCGCGCGATCAACAACCTGGTTGGGGTGGTAGCTCACAGGAAATTCCAATTGAGCCCATATCGCAACGCGGTGCCATGTTTGCTGCTGTGGCGGCGCCGTTAGCGGCAATATCCAGTGATTTTGGCAAGATTCGCAATGCTGGTCCTGCGTTTCTGGCCGACATCAAGGCGCTGGATGATGAGGTCAAGCAGGTTGCTGGGGCGGCTGAGTCTGCTGCGGTCAAGGATTTCGCGCGCAACATGAACAAGCTGCTGAAACGCATCGACAATGGGGTTGTGTTCCCTCCGGGTGCGTTGGAACCGATTGAGTCGGCGCTGGCAAGGCTTGACGTTGTAAAGTCTGATAAACAAGGTTCGTTGAAACTGATTGACGCTATCGCCATGCCCAGCGGGACGATTATGGCTGGCAATACGGCCTGCAGTGAACAAGGGTCTGGTCGGTGGCTGCCCAAGCCATCTGACACGGTCGCAACCTTTTTGCGACTCTCCGACCCTGACGTTGGTTACAAGGGTATACCGCTACTTTGGTACAAAGAGAAGCCACTGGCGGAAATGGTGGGTTTCTTAGTGCCCGACTTTATTGCTGACCTGGTACCGGGCAAGTACCCGCGCCACAGCGACGACGGAACCATACCCAACAACTTGAAAACAACGGTATTGAATTTTGCCACGGGTAATTTTGCATCTCCCTCTGTGCCGGTACCTACAGGTCACGTTTGGGACTCTATCATGCGCGTGCTGGCCGGGCTCTTCCTGGGTATCTTGCTCGGTGTGCCGCTGGGCCTGTTCATGGGCTTGTCGCGTTTTGCCAAGGGCTTTTTTGACCCACTGATCGAGCTTTACCGACCCGTGCCGCCGCTCGCCTGGGCACCGCTGATTTTGACGATTTTCGGCATCAATGACGATGGCAAAATCTTCTTATTATTCATGGTGGCCTTCGCCATTATGGTGATCTCAGCCAGAACCGGTGCCACCGGGACACAGCTGTCAAAGATCCACGCCGCTCACTCGCTGGGTGCATCGCGTTGGCAGATCGTACGCTCAGTGATACTGCCTAATTCACTGCCTGAGATACTCACCGGTATTCGTATTTCCATTGGTGTGTGTTGGGGTACCTTGGTTGCGGCCGAGATGCTTGCCGGTACCACCGGTATTGGCTTTGTCGAGAATGTCGCACGCAAGAGTTCAGATTACGAAATAATCTGGGTGACCATTATTCTGCTCGGGTTGCTGGGTTTGTTATTCGATTTATTCATGCGCTTTATTATTCACAAGACAATCCCTTGGCGCGGTAAGGGCTAGAAAACTCAACAGAGGGTGCGGGCGCTATACTGGCGCTCGCATCCTTTTATGAGTACAGAAACGTGCGACTGCTAGTCGTTGAAGACGATCCAGAGCTGGTGTCCTACGTCAAAACCGATTTGGTGCGCGCAGGTTTTGCCGTTGATGTCGCCGATAACGGCATAGATGCTGAACATTTGGGCGACACTGAACCCTACGATGCGGTCGTGTTAGACCTGGGTTTACCGCAGAAACCTGGCATGGATGTTCTTCAAGCCTGGCGCAGCCGCGGAAATCGTGTGCCTGTTATCGTGTTGACGGCCAGGGATGCCTGGTACGAACGCGTTGACGGGTTCAAGACAGGGGCTGACGACTACCTTGGCAAGCCATTTCATATCGAAGAACTGATTGCCCGGATACGCGCATTGATTCACCGGCGACATGGCCGTACATCGCACCGTATAGAAACCCATTCACTAAAGCTGGATGAAGATGTACAGCAGGTGGAAGTGGGTGATTCGGCAACACACCAGCTCACGGGCACAGAATTCCGGTTGCTGCGCTACATGATGCTCAACAGCGGTCGTATTTTGTCCAAGACGCATTTATCAGAACATGTGTACGACCAGGATTCTGAGCGTGATAGCAATCTGATAGAGGTCTACATTCGTCGTCTTCGCGAGAAGATCGGCACGCACATGATACTGACGAAGCGAGGGCAGGGTTACATCTTCAACGATCCGGCCGCTTGAACTCCTTAGAGCGCAGCCTACAGGCAGGTCTGATCAGTAGCCTGGTGGTGCTGATGTTCGTGTTTTGGTGGACAGCAACGCTGAGCAGTCGCCTGTTGACAGAGAATTTTATCTTTAATCGGTTGGCCTCTGATGCGCGCAATGTTGCCTCGGTGCTGGAATACCCGGCTGTAGCTGGCGGTCAGCCAAGGCTGGGTCAATACCGATTAAATCCATCCTATGAGACCCCGGCCTCTGGCTACTATTTCGTCGTCAAGCTCACCAGCGGTTATCTGTCATCGCGTTCTGCGTGGGATCAGATGTTTGAGATTCCGATGCTGGTGCCGGGGGAGCAACGCAAAAAGAGAGTGACAGGACGTGCCGGAGAAACATTATTATTTTGGTACGGCGGTTTTACGCAAAATGGTACGCCCTTTACGCTAGCTGTTGCCCGTGATATCAGCCCGATTGAAGCGCGGTTGCGGGTTTTTCAGTGGTTTTCCGGCATTGTTGCATTGGTGTTGTTGACCGCGTTACTCGGTGTGCAACGTTGGGTGGTTAGACGGTCAGTAGAAAAACTCGATGGCATCCGCCGCGATATGTTGCGGCTGGAGCAAGGACGAGCCGTTTCCCTATCAGAGGATGTGCCAGTGGAAATTCTGCCATTGGTGAGTGAATTCAATCGTTTACTCCGTCGCTTTGATCAACGATTGAAACAGTCGCGAAATTCAGTGGGCAACCTTGCGCACTCGCTCAAGGGGCCGTTAAACCTGTTACTCCGATCGGCTGAATCGGTACCCGATAGTGCGGCCCGACGTGCTGAAATCGCACAAAATGCCGAGCGAATTCGTCAGCTGATAGAAAGTGAATTAAAGCGGGCACGCCTGGCGGGGCGCGGCTCTGTTGGTCAGCGCTTCGACCTGGACACAGAGTTGCCAGCGCTGATTGGTCTGTTGGAGCAGGTGTATTCAGACAAGTCTGTGGATGTGAG
This sequence comes from uncultured Granulosicoccus sp., assembly GCA_938003775.1. Lineage (GTDB taxonomy): Bacteria > Pseudomonadota > Gammaproteobacteria > Granulosicoccales > Granulosicoccaceae > Granulosicoccus. The sequence goes on from CALKXZ010000010.1 coordinate 6,103, forward strand.
CTATCACATCGGGCCCGGCGTTGAACTGGTTCATGATCGACAGGACATGCTGGAGTTGATGGGTAACTTGCTGGATAACGCCGTGAAATGGAGCGTTTCAGCGGTTGTGATCAGTTTGCGGCATGCCGATGGTGTGCTGATTGAAGTAGAAGATGACGGGCCGGGATGCTCACCGGAGGAGTTACACCGTTTGACCGGTCGGGGGGTTAGGCTGGATGAGTCTGTCGCAGGCCATGGTCTCGGTTTGTCGATAGTCAAGGATATCGTTGCGCTATTGCATCGTTGGTGTCGTCTCAAACTTTCTGGTTTATTGCTTTTTTCTAGTTTTGATTTGGAG
>CALKXZ010000011.1 GCA_938003775.1 uncultured Granulosicoccus sp.
CTTCTTAGCAAGACTTTCCGGCCTTGTCACTCCCCGGAGCTGCGCAAACCACCTACCGTAAAATTTGTGGCACCCGTGGGACCTCGTTCAGACTGCTATTGCTTTCCGGCGAATGTGCGCGCTTTTACTCCGGCACATACAACCTTCCTGATCTGCGCGAATCGCTTCTGCGATTGCTACGCCAACATCATCACTCATCCGCATTGGAGTTGCCATAAGCTCTCCTTTGCGCGGCGCTTCAAGTTCATCACCAGTACCGCCCCAAGCAGATATTTTTACTTTATCGTTGAGATTCGCAGCCTGAACAGCGGAGATAGCACCCATAGCCATTGCGGTGTTTGCGTTATGAATGTACGTTACTTCAGGGTAGGCAGAAGTGATCAGCTGAGCGCCGTTAAACCCACCTTCGCGTTTGAAATCGCCGTAATGCTCGTAAGCCATTTTCCAATTCGACTTTTCTTCGAGACATTCCTGAAATCCGCCTGAACGTTGATTATCAACGCCGCCAGGAATGCCTCGAATCATCGCATACGTACCTTCGGTACCAAGATTATCGAGCACCCAGTTGCAAATATTCAACGCACCGAATAAATGTGAGAACGTTGTGTACATCATAGGTTGGTCGTCGCCCCATTCTTGAAGCGGGGTGTCGTGATTAAGAACGACAACCTTCTTTCCAGCATCCATTAGCGTCTTGATATCGTCTTGCTGAGTTTGAAGCTCGGAAGGGCCAAAGATTACGTATTCAAAATCGTCGCGAGCGACTTGTTCAGAGTAGGTCGATTGTAAAATATCATCGCCCATCTTCGATGCGAACTGTACAGCCTCAAAAGGCATTCCCATTTCGTTTAAACGCGCTTCCATCGAGAGGTAGGAACGTAACCAGAAATCCGAGACATCTTGAGATGGGTAGATCACTGCAATTTTAAGCGGCTCGCTCGGTTTGTTTGCTAGCGGTTTGGCTGGATCTCCAACCACCTTTTGCATGTTGGCCAGAACTTCATCAGTTTGAACCTGGTGGTACCACCAGTAATGTCGTTCATCGTCATCAGGCAGGGCTTTTAATGGAAGTTCAGCAGCATACGCACCGCTAATAGCAGAAGCGGTTGCTAGGAGGCCGACGAGCAGCCTTATTGACTTGAAATACATTTCATTCTCCTTTGGTTATAATTTGACTGGAACAGATTCGAAGAAAATGTGCGAGTCGTTCAGAGATAATTCCTCGAATTCTTTAATCGTCTGGCCTGTCCTCGCCCCCGTTGCGGTGTTGCAGGTAGGCGTAAAAGCCAATCGACGAAATAATGATTACGCCTGCTGCAACCAACTGCCAGAAAAATTGAAAGCGAAGGATGACAAGAGCGTTCGTGACCATGGCGAGTAACAAGGTCCCGACGAGAGTGCCGAACATGGTGCCTCGACCCCCGAATAGAACGGTACCTCCGACAACAACAGCGGCTATGGTGTGAAGCGCAAACCCTGGTGCTGCTGTAGCCTGTATTGCGTTTAATCGGCCAGTTAACATGATTCCCGCTATAGCGGCACACAGGCCTATTAGCGCGTATTGGTAAACCTTTTGTCGGTTAACATTGATTCCAGTCAGCGTTGCAGCTTCGCGATTTGCACCGATGGCAATCGCATAACGTCCAAGCCATGTATGGTGATAAAGGACATAACCAATCACCAATGCAATGAGACCGACAACAGCAGCAGTCGGGAAGGTATCGAATAGGCGGCCGCGGCCGAGAAACGGTATGGGCTCTGGAAAACGTGCAAGCACGGTACCCGCGGCTAATACCAAGGCCAATCCACGATAGATTTGATCCATGGCCAGTGTGGCAAGTAGATCTGGTACTTTTAGCCTTGTGATAACCAGCCCATTTGCAGTGCCACAACACAGGCCTACTAACATCGCCGCAACCATTGCCAGATAGACGTTCCAGTTTTGATCTTTAATGAGCAGTGCCATGATGATGGAAGACAACGCGGCGACAGCTCCAATTGAGAGATCAATGCCTTTACTGGTTATGACGATCGTCATCATTGCACCCAGAACCATGAAGATCGCTGCGTCCTGAAGGATAATCATCAAATTTGGCACTTCAAAAAATCGAGGCTCGAATATGAGCATGATCAGTGAAAGACCAAAAATCATCACTAGAGGCCCTACGACATTCACGTAGCGACGAAGCCAGGGTAGCTGTATCTTTCGACCAGCGTTTTTATCGTTTAATAATTTTGTATTTGCGGTTGCGCTCATTAGCATTCTATCCTGGTATTAAATTCAGGCAACAGCACTGGTTTCAGAGCCAACTATCATCCCGAGGACAGCTTGTTGAGTCGTGTCTGCTACGTTGACGACGCCCACATTCTTGCCACCGCGCATAACCTGCACGCGATCTGCAACCTGGAAGACGTGATCAAGGTTGTGGCTTATTAGGATGATAGGGGTGCCTCGTTCCTTTACGGCTTTGATAAGTTGCAACGTGTTCTTGGTCTCCTCTGGTCCGAGGGCAGCGGTTGGTTCATCCATAACCAAGACCTTTAGGTCAGTGGAATGAACCGCTCTGGCGATAGCGACAGCTTGTCGTTGACCGCCAGAGAAATTTCGTGTCGGTTCGTCAATATCTGGAAATTCGACACCTACGCGATCACGCAATATTTCAATTGCGGCCTTGCGCATTTTTTTATTGTCGATAAACGGGATACCCATAATTTTCTTAATCGGCTCATCGCCAAGAAAGACATTGTGTGGGGCAGGGAGCGTATCGACCAAGCCTAGGTTTTGATAAACAGCAGCGATGCCTGCATCGATGGATTGTTGCCGCGTTGGTATGTCCGAGAGTTCACCGTTGATGCGAATTGAACCACTGTCAGCGCGATAAACACCGGTCAGTACTTTTATCAAAGTAGATTTGCCTGCACCGTTGTCGCCAACAATGGCAAGAATTTCATCTGAATAGAGTTCGAGATCCGCCTCGATCAAGGCTCGCAGACCTCCGAAAGATTTGTTAATGCTGTTCATAGCTAGAACAGGGGTGTGTTGATTCAATTTATTTTCTTTATCGTTCACAGTCGTATCCCAGATGTAGGGTTAAAAAAGTGTGCTTGGCTCATGTCGATCGGAACAGTACAGCGAATATCGGGTTCTACCTCGAATCGAGGATCAACCTGAACGGTGATTTTTTGTCCTTCGAGCGAGCCCAGAATGAGCGTATGAGCACCTAATGGTTCGACAACGTTGGGTGTGAGGGACAATTCCGATTGATGGTCGGAGCGTCTAAAATGCTCAGGTCGAATACCGAAAATCACAGGAGTGGCACTACAGAGTCGAGCGGCATCCTCAGGCGAGAGAGTCACCTGTTGATCTCCTAACACCACAGTGCCATCGTTTATAAAGCCCTCCATAAAATTCATAGCGGGGGAGCCTATGAAACTCGCCACAAATTGATTGATGGGCTCTTCATACAATGTAATGGGCGAATCGACTTGCTCAATAACACCGGCTCGCATGACAACGACTCGATCCGCCATAGTCATGGCTTCCATCTGATCATGCGTGACGTAAATAGCCGTTGTGCCCAGTTTCCTTTGAAGAAGCTTTATTTCTGTACGCATCTCAACGCGCAGTTTTGCATCGAGATTTGATAACGGCTCGTCAAACAAAAACACTTGAGGTTTTCGAACCAAAGCACGACCGATTGCGACTCGTTGACGTTGTCCTCCAGACAGAGAGCGGGGTTTACGGTCTATGTAGTCTTCCAGACCTAATAATTTGATCGCGTCGCCAACCCGAAGATCAATTTCAGACTTTTCAACCCCATGCACTCTCATGGCGTAACTGATGTTATCCCGCACACTCATGTGCGGATAGAGCGCGTAGTTTTGAAACACCATGGAGCAATCACGTTCACCAGGGCGGTTGTTTGTTACGTTGACTCCACTAATAAGAATCTCTCCACCAGATGCATCTTCAAGTCCAGCCACCATGCGCAGTGTTGTCGTTTTTCCACATCCCGACGGACCCACCAGCACCAGGAACTCTCCACTACGAATTGAGAGATCCAATGGAGGGATGACCTGTATCCCTCCAAAGGATTTACTGACTTGCTTTAGCTCTACGTGATTCATGAATACTTTTCGCATGCCTGAATCAGTCGACCTAATCCAACGGTGGTAGCCCCATCGCAGAGCGGTAGGCCGCGAGTTGCTTTTCTCTTCCAAACTCATCGGTCAGCTTGTTCCACTCAGCAGCGATGGTGTTAAGTGCTTCCTGCGGCTCGACCTGTCCTGCCAACGCTTTAGAAAGTTCGATTTCCAAAATCTCGGTATAGGAAAAGAATCCAGGCAATCGAAGATCCAGTGCAACGTTTGGTGAGTCGAGAGACGCTCTTTGCGCACCGAGATAGCTTTTGGCTTCTTCTTCAGTAAAAACGGACGTCCAAGTGTCGAGCTTCTCATAGTGACTAAAGCGGTAGGGGTTGATGCCAGTGTTGGATGTCACTATCGCCTTACCCGATACCTTGGGACTGGTCACTTCTGCAACATAAGACCATGCCGCTTCTTGTTTGGTGCTGTCTGCAGGAACGGCTAATTGCCAACCACCAAATGCCAAAAAGGGAGACGCTACTGGCTCATCAAAACTATCCCATTGATCACTCTTGGAATTCCATAAAGTGGTTGAACCAGGCAGCACAGCTGTTCGTACATTGCCAGCAATTGAACCTTCGGATGCACCCAAAACACCTGAATCTGCCCAGTCAATATTCATCGCAACCGTGCCGCCTGCATACAGCGGACGGACATCGCCGGAACCGTTGTTCAGTGCGCCGGGAGGGTTAAAATCCAAGCCGCGTTTATAATCCTCAAGCGCTTTTAACCATCCCGCATTATTAATTTGGGCATCCATTGTTACTGGATCGAAGAACATGGCGCCCGGTGTGTTGGGATTGTTTGTATAACTGGCAGCGTGACTGAAGAAATACCAAAACTGTTGTCCGCCGCGGGCATAAGCTTCGGCTGTGCCATAGTCAACGGCTTTTGACCCTGTAAAGAACTCGGCGATGTCATAATATTGATCCCAGGTAACAGGGGCAGCCAATTCATAGCCATACTTCTTTTTAAACGCGTCTTTGTTAGCCTGGTCTTCCATTAGGTCTGCCCGATAGTTCAGCATATGCATGTCGCCATCCATCGTTGCTGACTTAATCTCACCATCCCACGACATAAGACGTTCGCGATAGACGGGGTGAATGTCGTCCCAATCGTCTCCCGATTGCATTTCTGCAGGCATGATTGATAGGTAGGCTGCGAAGTCAGGTACCCATGCTGGAATGAAGCCGATGACGTCAAAATCCCCAGTCTTTTGACTTAACGCTGTGACAAATTTAGGAAACAATTCGCCAAAGGGGAATTCGACTATTTTCACCGTACCACACGTTCTTTTCTCCCAGCTGTCTCCAGCAGTGCGTAGTGCAGACGCAATGTAGGGACCGTTTTGAGTGGATACCGTGAGCGTCACATCCGAATAATCGGGTACACATTCAGCATGTGCCACACTCGCCATGGGGAACAACGCGAGCGTCATTAGTTTTTGTAGCTTTTTCATATCTTCTCCTGATGTTTGATGAGTTATTTAATCGAACCTGCCAACAACCCCGATCGCATCATACGACCGAGAAAAGTAGCAACAAGAATCATTGGTAAAATGGAGACTAAAGCGGCGACCGATATCGCCCACCATTCATCACCTCGGCTGGAGTTTTGACCAGCCATCAAAATGGGCAATGTTTGCCATTTCGAAGACGTAAGCAGCAGCCCGAACAGAAATTCATTCCATATGAATGCGAGCACAATCATCGATGTGGCCACTAAACCCGGTTTCGACATTGGCAGCACAATTTGAAAGAAGATGCGCATACGGCTGATGTTGTCGACCATCGCAGCTTCCTCAACTTCAACGGGAATAGTTTCGAAGAAATCGCGCATCAGCCAAACTGAAAACGGTAGACCGAACGCGGAATAAGCGAGCACCAACCCAGGCAAGCTATCGAGCATGCGTACGCCTAATTTATTCATTTCCGAGTACAGAAGAAAGAGCGCAAACGCCGATACGATTGGTGGAAACATTCGCTGAGAGACAAACCAGAAAGTGACGTCGTTGTTGTTCATAACAGGGCCGGGGAGATCGACTCTGTTTAACAAGACGGAGATAAAAAGAGCGACAAACATGATGATCGCAATGGCATAGGGTACTTTGACACTATAAATTTCAGTCAGTATTGCGAAACCACCGATTGAAATGATCGCGAACACAAGGCCAGCCAACAACTTCACTCGAAATTCGAATCGAACCAGCGAGTAAGCCGCCATCGCGCCAAGAAAAACAGAGATTACCGTCGAAATTACTGACACCACGATGGAATTAAATATAGGTCCTACGAAGTCACCTCGAATTCCAGATACTGCATCGCGGTAGGCTTGCAGTGTTGGTTGGAAATCGATAAACGGAAAATACGTAGCGCCTTGGCTTACCGCTAAAGGCGGCTTTATCGCTGTGACAAAGATCCACCAAAGCGGGAATAGGCAAAATAAAAACCAGATGACAGCGAGTCCCGAGGCCAGGTTGCGAATCTTGCGCTCGGCACTCATTTGTATCTCCGGACAATACGTTGAGCTGCAGCCAGGTACACAGAACCGAAAACGATAACAACGATGAGAAACATAAAACTCAGGGCGGAGGTCATGCCCATGTTGAACTTCTTAAAGCCCTCGTTGTACGCAAACAGAGTGAGTGTTTCGGTTGAGGTACCGGGTCCGCCACCGGTTAAAATAAAAACCGTATCGACGATCTTGAATCCCTCAATCATTCGGATAAAAATGACTGCGATACTAAGTGGAAGAAGCATTGGGAATGTAATATCTCTAAATCGCCGCCAAATAGAGATGTTGTCAACACGAGCTGCTTCAAACACGTCACTTGGAAGTCCTTGAAGCCCTGCCAACATGAGAAGTACAACGAACGGTGTCCATTGCCACGTTTCCACGATCACCAATACTGCAATAGCTAGGGGCGGTACGGTTAAAAATGATATGTTCGGGCTCCCAAAAATAGTGAACAGATCATTGACTGGGCCTAACACGGGATGGAAAAGCATCTTGGCGATCAGCGCCACACAAACTGGTGCGAGAAACATCGGAAGCAGGAATACCACTCGATACAGTGATGCACCACGAACGTTGTGGTGAAGTGTCAGCGCCAAGGTAAATCCAATAACGTACTGCAGAAATACAGAGATACAAACAATAATGGCGGTGGTTGTAATTGATCCCCAAAAACGTGCTGACGATACGATTTCTGCGTAGTTATCCAAACCGACGAAACGTGGTGGAATCGGCGGTACAAGCCGGATACTTTGAAAGCTTACGATCAGCGCGTACACCAACGGAAACAATGACACGATCAAGACAGTGAGAAAGGCAGGCCATATAAATAAATGCTTGCTTTCAAGAATTTTGGTCAACACCATGTCTTCATACCGCACCGGGTACATGATCTAGACCAAGTGATATTGGGTGGCTTTATTGCGTAGGAATGGAAGCCCCTTATCCATCACTTCTTGAAAGCCTGGTGCAACAGGACGCCATACGGATAGTCCATGAGCGATCTCAGGTGGCATATTGATGAAACTTTCCATCGCCAATCCACCCTTAAATCCGATTGCAGCTAGCGCCCCGAACACTTCATCCCAGTCACAGCATCCTTCGCCAGGCGTGCCTCGATCGCTTTCAGACAGATGAATATATTTCAAGTGATCACGAGCATCGAGAATGCCGTTTACGACCCCCTTTTCTTCGACGTTCATGTGGTATGTGTCGAGGTGGATGAAAAGATTTTCAGAGCCGACACGTTCGATCATGTCACGCGCTTGCCATCCAGTATTGATTAGGTGCGTTTCGTAGCGATTGACAGGTTCAATACCAAATTGCAGGCCAAGTGATTTCGCGTATTTCGCACTCGCGCCCAATGCACGCGCAACGTTTGATAGTTCAACCTCCGTTGGCGGTAAATCTGTTCGCTCCCCAATGCCACCATAAGTTACGCCTGACACCGCTTCAGCGCCCATGGCCTTGGCAGTGTCAAGAACGACCTTAAGGTGCTCGATGGCACCTTCTGGATTTCGGGATGCCCATACAGGTTCTGGTAATCCCAGAGAACACACAGCGCGCATTTCATATTTTTCCAAAAGCGCACGTGTATGCGCAGCATCTACCGACGGTGCATCCAGTAGCGCTATCTCTAGAAAATCCATCTCGTACTCGACAGCGGCCTGTACTGCGAGCTCCGCATCGGGTCGATCCCACTTCATTGTCCACATGCTGGTGTGCACACCAAAACCATTCATATTGCTTTCTCCATTAACTTTATTCTCGAAGCCTTGAGGTCACCCATCGCATCGCCATAACACCGATAAGGAATAGTCCCCATACTGCTGTCGATAGATGTTGATTTGCGCCGATAAGATTCAGACCCGATGACAAGCACTGCAAAATAATAAGCGCTATCACAACAGGTAAAACGCGCCCAAAACCTCCAAAAGGGTCAAGGCCTCCAAGAAAACAGGCCAGCACAGTGACAAGTAAAAGTGCTTCGCCATGTCCTACGCGTACCGAATTAAAACGTGCTGCCATGAGAATTCCAGCGACAGCGCAAATCACACCTGACAAGGTGTAGATCATCGCCAGTGTGCGTCGCGTGTGTAGGCCAGAATATTCGGCGGCATCAATGTTCGAGCCAATCATGTAAACCGAGAAGCCGTGTTGCGTGCGACTCAGTTTGATATGCCAAATGAAGACCGCAGCCAGGAAGATAAGTAAAGGTACAGGCACGCCGATAAGAGAGCCGTGCCCGAGAGTTTCCATGTAGGGAGGAAAGCCAGAGATGTCACCACCGTGAGTGAGAAATTCTCCTAGACCTCGCAAAAATATCATCATCGCCAAGGAAACCAGGATTGGATGAGCACCCAGATATGCCACGACCAAACCCATTAACAATCCCGATAGTCCGCCAACAACAATCGCGGCGATTGCACCAAGGAAAAAAGCACCGAGACTGGCCTCTGCACCACCAAAGTGCATAAGAACAGCCGCCATGGCGAGGCCGGATATATTGGCTGTATAAATGATGGCAAGGTTCAACCCGCCGGAAAGAATCGGCACCATCATCGCTAGCGTTAAGAGTCCAAGAACAGGGAGTTGGAAGGCAATCGAACCGAAGTTTGATGCTGATAAAAACAGTGGCGTAGCAATAGAAAATCCAACAACGACAACCACTAACGCTGAAAATAGAGACAGAACTTCAGAGCCAATGCTCTCGCGTATATGAGTAAGAAAGCTCATCGTGATACGCCTTTTTTACCAGTTGGATTTGCATGCTCAAACAGCCCCGAAATATCAAACGACATATTCGATGTTGAGATTGCGACAAGAATTGTGGCACCAATGATCATCTGAAAAGCAAACGGAGAAACGCCCAGCAGGTTCAATCCGTTTTGTGTAATCGCGACAAACATGACCCCCAAAACACATCCGAACACTGTTCCTCGTCCACCACCGAGTCGCGCGCCGCCCAGAACGACGGCTGCTAGAACATCAAGTTCGCGCCCATAGAGAGCGTTTGGGACGACTTCTTTGGCAATATTGACTTGCATGAGCCCGCCAATTCCTGCCATCAATCCACACCAACCAAATGCAACTGCCTGCATCAAAGCGATGTTGACTCCCGCGCGACGAGCGCCTTCTGCGTTGTCACCAAACGCGTAAAGTTGTCGGCCGATGTTGGTCCATCGAATAAGGAAAAGCGTTGCGACTAGGCAGACACACATCACCGCCACTGACAGATTCAGCTCCGACCACACACCTGAGGCTGATTGGTGTTCAAAGATGAAGATCTTTTTTGTCCACCAATCGGGGAGGGTATAAATACTTCGCCCGCTAGAGAAGAACATGAGCAACCCAAAGAAGGCATTAAAGGTTGCGATCGTGATAACGATTGAAACCACCCGAAAGCGATGGATCAGGGCTGCATTGATAAGGCCCAGTCCGATACCGAGCATGCTAGCAGTCAGAAATCCGATAAACCAATTACCCCCACCGACTGAGCCGAGAAATTTTGCCGCTACGTATTGAACGACTGAGGCCGCCACCGCGAATGAGATGTCAATACCGCCAGCGACCAAAACGACTAACAGGCCAACCGCCCAAATTAAATTGACCGCATTGTTGTTTAATAGTGATGTTATGTTCGCGACTGTAAGAAACGTGTCTGTACTGAGCGAGAGTCCTGCGATCAGAATTAGCAAGACAACAGACAGCCGCAATTCGACCGGATTCGCTGTAAGGAATTTACGCATAGATCTGCTCTTCCAATGCAGCAACGGTGGTTTGAATAGGGTTGTACTCAGATTGGATTCGACCATCGGCCATGTGCAAAATACGATCTGAGTTGAAGTAGGCCTCCGTGACCTCATCCGAAATCAATAGAATGGCAATACCTTGTTCCGCTAGTTGTCGAACGATTTTGAAAATACCTGCACGTGCGCCAACATCAACTCCGACAGTTGGACTATCAAGGATCAGTAATTTGGGTTCTGTTGCGAGCCATTTCGCCAGCACCACACGTTGCTGGTTGCCACCCGATAGCGTGGAAACAGCATCCTTAGAGGTGCCGATCTTGACAGCAAGACGTTCGATCCAATCATCGACTAGATTCGATTTTTTGGATGCGGAAATTAACCCTAAATACCCGAGCAGTCGACTCAGTACTGAAACCACAGCATTGTCTGCGATGGATTGCTGCTGGACGAGACCAAGCGACAGTCTGTCCTCGGATACATAGGCTATACCAACCTTAATGGCATCGCGAATCGAACGCGGGGAAATACTGGCGTTATTCAATCTGATTGTTCCGGCTTCTGGTTGAGACATTCCGATTAATGCGTGTGCTAACTCAGTGCGTCCGGAGCCAATCAATCCGATCACACCAACAACCTCGCCTCGACCAACGGTGAAGGAGATGTCCTCAAATTCATCTCGTCGTGTTAAACCAACTACGTCGAGTACCGCTTCCGCGCTTGACATATCACGAGCTGATACTTTTGATTCCAGCGAAGAGCCAGTCATCAATTCGCCTAGGCGACTTTGGGTCATGTCCTTTGTGGGATACACACCGACCATTCGGCCATCGCGAACCACCGTGACGCGCTCAGCGATATCCAGTACCTCGGCCAATCGGTGGCTAACAAACACAATAGCGACACCGTTTGCCGATAGCGTCCGCACGATGTCTAAAAGAGCATCAGTTTCACTTTGGGTCAGTGAAGCAGTGGGTTCATCCATGAAGATCAGGCGCGCATCACTGATCAATGCTCGCGCGATCGCAACAACTTGTCGTTCGGCAATCGGTAAGGTGTTTAAACGTGCATCCAGATCCAAAGAAACCCCCAACCTTGTCATAACGGCTTGAGCTCTTTTTCGAATCGACTTAAGGTTAGCAAGATGTGGCTTTGCCCCAACCATTTCGTCGAAGCCAATGTTCTCTGCAACGGACATATGAGGGAACAGGGCGAGATCCTGCCAAATCACGGCAATCCCACTTGCACGAGCCAACGTCGGTGAATAGGCCGCGACTGGGTGACCAAAAACGCTAATTTCTGCGCCATGTTCAGGCGGATGTACACCAGTCACAATTTTGATTAACGTGCTCTTGCCGCAACCGTTTTCACCCGCAAGGCAATGTACCTCTCCGACTTTCACTTCTAGTGAAACGTCATCCAGTGCTTGTACCCCGCCAAACCGTTTGGAGACATGTCGCATTTGCAATGCAAATTCGTTGGGCGTGTTCATTGAAATCCGTCCTGACCACCGACCTCGTGTAGGCGTCGGTGGTCGCCAATGGAATGATGAATATGCGAATTGCGCATTGTTGTGATAGCTCTGCTAGTAACAGACTTGACGTCTGTTACAGGCCTTTTTCGGCTAAACCATCCACAGTCTCTGCATTGATCTCAAGAAGATTATCAGTAATGATATTGCGAGTTGCCGCATCAGGACTAACTTTACCCAGACCTTCAATCTCAGTACCATCGACAACATCAACACCTTCTACAAGCATGTTGCCAAGCGTTACGAATACGCGGCCAGCTTCAGCTGGATTCCACATATAACCACCGGCAATCACACCGTCTTTAACAAGCTGACGTCCTTGGCCAGGAGAGAAAGGCCCCATAACATGAACTTTTCCCGTCAAACGACGTTCTTCAATGGCGCGACCAACACCGATAGGGCCTTGACTACCAAACGCTAGAACACCGCGAAGATCTGCGTTTGCCGCGATGAGATCCAGCGCCGTAGAGCGACTGTCATCTACACTTTCAGCAACCCCATAACGCTCGCCTACAAGCTTGAGTTTGTCGCAGTTTCCATCCAACCACGCGATGGCAGCGTCTGCCCATGCATTGTGCAGAGGTACTGTTAGAGAGCCAACGAATACGGCATAGCTTCCAGACTCTTCAGCGCTTGCGCAGAGCAACCCTGCGTGTGCTTCACCAAAACCAGTTGCAGAGGCGAGTTCAAAGTTCCAGTCAACATTGTTTAATCCAGGTCCTTCGTGAGCCACGACTTTGATGCCCGCCGCGCGGGCTTTTGTTAATACTGGTTCAAGCGCTGCTTCGTCATTGGGCACAACGCCGATGACATCAACTTTCTTCGCTATTAAGTCCTCAATGGCTCGCACTTGAAGTGCTGGATCGGCAGACGTAGGGCCAATCATTTCGGCTTTTACGCCAAGCTCAGCTGCACGGGCCTTAATGCCATCTTCCATGGCGTTGAACCAAGGAATGCCGCCAATCTTTACAACGATTCCCATTTGAGTAGTGTCTTGCGCGATGGCTGAGGATGTAATTCCTGCAGACAGCGCAATACCCGAGATAACTGCTCTAAATGTATTCATGATTTCTCCAAGTTGTGGTCGCTAATCACTTAGTCCATGCTAAGCACCATCGATAGCGCTAGTCTGCACAATCGATGGTGCTGAAGCCTATAGATCAAAATTTATTGTGTCAAGAGATTTTGCACCATCGATAGTGCACCTTTATAATATGTGCTTATTCAAGATGAGAATTGGAGCGAACCGAACGTGGAGGCGAATCAGAAACAAACCATATATGACATCGCAAAGGCTGCAGGTGTGTCCGCATCCACAGTAGGAGCCGCGCTGAACGGATCGTGGAAATCACGCCGAATCAGCAAAAATACAGTCAATCGGATTGTGGAAATTGCAGAGGAGGTGGGTTACACGGTCAATCTTCAGGCCCGAGCGCTTCGTAGTGCGAAAACGGGACTATTCGGGATGATCTTGCCGCAGCATGACAATCGTTTCTTCTCATCAATCGGACAATGTTTTTCAAACGAAACTCGGACACGACAGGCATTACCCGTGATCGTTTCCACTCGCCGAGATCGCGATCAGGAAGTTCAAGCCGTTCGAGGCTTGATCGACTACTCAGTCGATGCTCTCATGCTCGTGGGGACCTCAAACCCTGATGAACTTGGTGAAATTTGTCGGGAAGCCAATCTACCGCACGTGTTCGTTGACCAACCATGTGAAGGTGCTCCTTCGGTCGTAAGTGACAATAAGGAAGGGGCTCGGAAGTTGACCTACGCTCTTCTCGATCAGTGCGAAAAGAACGCAGTACGGGACATCATGTTTCTCGGTGGAAATGCGGCATTGCATGCAACCGATTTGCGCATACAGGGTTTTCGAGAAGCACTATTGCAGCATGATCAAATAGCTATGGACGAACAGATCGTTGCTTGTGGTTACGGACGTGCGCCCACGCGCGACGCGTTGGCAAAACTCTATCAATCGCGTAAAGGTCTGCCTTCTGCATTGTTCATCAACTCCATCGGGTGTTTCGAAGGAGCTCTTGAATTCCTCACTGGGCTTCCTGCAGAAGAGGTCGACGCCTGCAGTATTGGATGTTTTGACTACGATCCATTTGGGAGTTTGTTGCGACATCCGATCCCTATGGTTCGGCAACGTGCAGACGAACTGGTGCGTCGTGCCTATCAACACCTTGATGAAAACGACACCGAACCACGGATGACGCTGATTGAGCCTGAGCTTATTTTGCCTAGAGTCATCAATGCCCTTTGACATCGTTCTTTGGTCGTTTCGGGTGATTGCTCGTCACTAATCCACACAAATGAGAGAAACAGAAAGGTAATTTCATCGCGGTTTTATAGAATACTAATGTTAGAGAAGATCCGGGGCGACGGAGACTGTGTCCCGAGAAAAGATTTTCTGTTCCGTTGGGAAAGCCAGCACTGGTTATGGCATGCTTAATAATTAGTGCGGTACTTTATGCACTTGAGGGGCGCTAGCGACCGTATTGCCTCTATGCATGCTTTTGAATATGAAGCCACTGACACAACGCGAGCGATGCAATCAATCATCAAGGGCCGCCGTCGGACAGTAGGATGAGTCAGGTCGACAAACAATTGCTACCGTATGTTTTGCGTGACGGGCCGGTAGTTTTTCCTCAAATAGTCCTGATTTTATTAGGGTGCACAACTGTAGAAACTGGACCCGCAGAATCAGAGATTTAACAATTCCTCGAAATTGCGCATAATCACTATTATGTTAAATCAATAAATGACTGCTCTGAGAAGTGCTCTAGATGGGGTTCTGTCTCAAATTCAAATCAGACAACAAGCAAGTGTAAGTGATTCAGTGGCCTAACCTGCCAATCCATAGAACAATTCTGCAGGGGTTTTGGACATCTTTGGCTGGCAACGCAACTGTCCTTTTTTGATCATTCGAATCAACTCGATGCCAGCCAGTGTGGGCTTGTGCACACAGTAAATTGAAGACATTTCGGAAATTAGGTGAAGAATACGCAAGACCAATGTCAGTTGCTTGAGGGTCAGCATCCCAGATTATCGTACTTTTTTTCCTTTTTCCCCAGCCGCCGAATATAAGATTATCTGGTTCATGTCAGTTTACACAGCCAACAAAGGACATTTTGGGATAGATTTCGCTGAGGCAAGGAGTTGATATATCGATGATTGGCCGATAATATGTATATATAAATAGTATATACGGAGACTCGGATGCCAAAAAAAGCCAAACTCTTTCAAAATGGCGGTTCTCGGGCCGTTCGACTCCCTGCTGAGTTTCGTATCGATGGCGATGAGGTGCAGATCGAGAAGGTCGGCAATGCAGTCGTGCTTAGGCCAATCAAGCGCGGCTGGGGCGAGTTCTTTTCGAATCCAGACAAAGCACCAGATGATTTCTTGCAAGAACGTGAAGATGATCTGCCACAGGATCGGGATCTTTTCTGATGTACATGCTCGATACTGACACTTGTAGCTATGTTCTAAAGACAAAATCCCCAAAGATTCAAAAAAAGTTCGAGACGGAGGCAGGCAAAATTGCTCTATCTGAAATCGTGTTGGCGGAGTTACGCTTTGGCGCAGATAACCATAAAAACCGCACAAAAGAGATTCATGATCTTATCGATGAGTTTGCTGCTCGTCTCGACATCATTCCTTGGGCAGCCTCAACAACTTATGGGATAGTTCGCGCTTACTTGAAACAATGCGGTACGCCAATCGGTAACTTAGATACTCTCATCGCAGCTCATGCTATCAATCAGGATCTTGTTCTTGTAACGAACAATACGAAACATTTCCGCAGAGTTCCAACGCTGAAGATTGAAAATTGGCTTTGAATAAAGCAATCTAAACACAACCCGATATAGCTACCTGGGCCTCTGGAACATAAGCGGGTCCAGATTTCCGTTCAGTGACTTTAAGTAGTTGAAACTATTTGTATTTGTACTGCCGTTTTCACAATATTAAGTCAAGACAGTCTCAGGGCCATGATTCTCTTCATGTTGAAGGGTTCATCGTTCGCTGCAATGTGCCTGAAATCGTACTCACCCTGTAAATTGACATGCTGCCAGGTGAGTAAGGAGCCGCTAGTAATCGCGTTTAGCATTTCACGTTGCTCTTCGGCATTGCCGACGCTGGACAGCCGCTGTGATAAATACAGGGTATTCCACAGCACAATGGCATTTTGAATTAGCACCTTACAGGCGGTTGCAATTTCTTGTTCCTCACGACTGCCATCCCGAAATTCCTGGTTGTTAGCAAAGAACACAGCTTTTGAGAATAGATTCGAAAGCTCCACTTTGTTGAGCTGCTTTTCAATGCGTTGACGCAATTCCAGATCGTCATAGTAGGTAAGAATAAACCGGGTTTTTATCAGCCTGCCGAATTCCTTCAGCGCTTTGTATAATGGATGATCGCTCGCATAGGAGCTCAGACGTTTAAACAATTGTGAGGCACTGCTGTAACGTAGTTTTATTGTAGCCATGAAACGCAGGATGTCATCCCAGTGCCTTAATATGAGTTTTCGATTGATCGTTCGGCTGGGCACAATCATGTCACCTCGACGCAGATGGGTTGCCTTGCTGGAAAATCCGTAGAGACGCTGATTCCCCATTTTCTTTATGCGCGGTGCAAACGCTGTATCAATCAAATGGGTGGCAGCAAAGATGGCTTCAGAAAACCCATGTGTATCAGTCGAATGAATATCACTTTTTACGACCTCATTCTGCATCAGACCATCAATGACGTAGGCCGCTTCACGTTCTGAGGCGCTGATGACCGTGGAATGGAAGAGAGCATGACGCTCATCGATAAAGGTATAGACAGTTACGCCCTTGTCTTTGCCAAAGTATTTAAATGAGTAGTTAGCATGAAGGGAATCGACAGCCACATTAAGCTTACGACCATCGCTGCTGGTATGCAGTTGATCTGCGTTTATTTGGAATGCATTTGCGAGTGTGAGTTTGTCCATCGCAGTTAGCATCACGGTATTAGCCGCCTGGATGTTATTCAATGTAAAACACCATGTGACTGTATTTTTTAGCGTGCTCTCGTTAAGCCCTAGGGATATCTGTGACAATTTGTCGATACCGATATTGCAACCCTTGCCGAGGATGCCAGCCAGGATGGTTTCAGCAGTGGGTTTAAGTTTGTGATGTTTGGGACTTAAATGTTTGAAGCAGTTGATGAAGTCATTGTTCTGATTTATCTGCCGTAGAATCTGCAGCACAGGTACGATGCCATTTTCCGTCAATACTTGGCCAATATACCCATCCTCACTGTACGATATGGCTGGTGTGCGCACTCTGACGTAACCATTCTCATCGACGCTTAGATTGTCGTTTTCCCCAGCGTGGTACCGTTGGTTCACCGCGCAGATCTGCAAAAAAAACACGGAAAGGCGGGGCGACACGACGACAAAACAAATCCAATGAAAAGTAGAAACTCAAAAGATAACAACACAAGAGCATCA